>NZ_JAOTQU010000060.1:0-813 GCF_025685765.1 Pseudomonas sp. PDM13
GCATCGACGCGCTGGATGACGGCAGCACGGATGTGCGCTTCCAGTATTCCTGGGAGGCCAGCGGCACTCAAGCGACCGAGACTCAAGTCAACACTCGCAAGCTGATCGAGCGAGTCAAGGTGCTGGAGGTATTCAATGCCCAGAACATCTTCCGCTTTGGAAAGTCCAGTTCCGGTGCTGGCCTGACCCTATCCGTTGGTATAGGTGCCAACAACAACAACAGCACAACCTACCCCACCTCCCAAGACGCAGTGGTGATCGACGAGCGCTCCCTTGCGCTCAATGGTGGCCAAAGCGAACTGTTGAACAATGCGTACGATGCGCTGAAGCAGTCCATCTATGACGGGCTGCTTTTCCAAACGCGACTCAAACCTCTTATGGAGGCGATGGATCTCCATCTTGGCGCGAACTCCATTGGGCTGACACTCAACCATGAGCGTGCCGAGGCGCTCTTCAGTGGCTCGCCCCTATCCACCGCGATGGACCTGCTCGAATTGAGCAAGACAGGTTTGGGGAAGCAGATCACTGACTCTCTATTCACCAGCATTGGCAAACTTCTGCCGACCTTATCCGCAAATGACCATGCACTCATCAAAGCGGCATTCCCGGAATTCCTATTTGGCACTACTGCGAACGACCAGCTCACGACAAGCGGGTTGATTACCAACCTGGTTGGCGGGGATGGCAATGACACACTGACTGGTGCGGCGGGTAACGAGCACCTTTATGGGGGTGAAGGTCACGACATTCTCACCGGTGGCTACGGCAACGACACCCTGATCGGTGGCAGCGGCGACGACCAGCTCCTCGGCA
>NZ_JAOTQU010000061.1:0-800 GCF_025685765.1 Pseudomonas sp. PDM13
GACGGCGATGGCATCGAAACCGTCGGCGCCAACGCCGGCATCACCTTCGACTTCGATGGCGACGGCCTGAAGACCGGCACCGGCTGGGTCAAGGGCGACGACGGTTTCCTCGTGCTGGACCGCAATGGCAACGGCCAGATCGACAACGGCGGCGAGCTATTCGGCGTCGACACCGTCAAGGTCAACGGCCAGAAGGCCAGCAATGGCTTCGATGCGCTCAAGGATTTCGACAGCAACGGCGATGGCGTCTTCGATGCCCAGGACACCCAGTTCGCCAACGTGAAGATCTGGCAGGACGCCAACCAGGACGGCATCGCCCAGGCGGGCGAACTCAAGACCTTGGCCGAGCACAATATCGTCGCCATCAACCTGGATTCGACGGCGAGCAACCACAACTCCAACGGCAACCTGATCAGCGCCGTCGGCAGCTTCGTCCGTGGCGATGGCAGTGAAGGCACCGTCAACGCCAACCAGAGCCTGGCCGCCAACCTGGACCTGGCCAGCAACCCCTTCTATCGCGAGTTCACCGACCCCATCGCCCTGGACGACACGGCCAAGGCGCTGCCGGACATGAAAGGCTCTGGCGCGGTGCGTGACCTGCGCGAAGCCTCGATGCTCAATGCCGAACTCAAGACCCTGCTGGCCACCTACTCCCAGGCGCAGACCCGCGAAGAGCAGATGGGCCTGCTGGATCAGCTGATCGCCGAATGGGCCAAGAGCGCCGACTACAAGACCTTCGATGAACGCATCGACGCGCTGGATGACGGCAGCACGGATGTGCGCTTCCAGTATTCCTGGGA
>NZ_JAOTQU010000062.1:0-442 GCF_025685765.1 Pseudomonas sp. PDM13
GGGCTGGGGCATGCGGCCAGGCAACCGGGCTCGGCGCAGTGCATGCAGCCGTCCTTGCGGATCAGCCATTCCAGGTTGCCGGCGTCGGTCTCGTGCTCGGTGAAGCGCATCAGCGTCCAGGTTTCGGCGCTGAGGTCCTGCGGGTTTTCGTAGGTGCCGTGGTTATGGCCGACCTCGTCGCGCAGTTCGTTCCATTCCGAGCAGGCAACCTGACAGGCCTTGCAGCCAATGCATTTGGTGGTGTCGATCAGCTTGGCGACTTCCTCCATGCCGCGTACCGAGGGCGCGGGCGTGGTGGTGGCCGAGCGGGCAATGATGTCTTGGCTGGCCATTTAGACTTTCTCCACGTTGACCAGGAATGACTTGGATTCCGGGGTCTGTGTGTTGCCATCGCCGAGGAACGGCACCAGGGTGTTGGTCAGGTAACCGTGCCGTGTGAGCC
>NZ_JAOTQU010000063.1:0-413 GCF_025685765.1 Pseudomonas sp. PDM13
GCTCGGAGGCGGTCCACCAGTCGCGCAGTTCGCCCTTGGCGTCGACCATGCGGCCCTTGTTGTCGAAGCCGCGGCTGAGCTCGTGGCCCACCAGCGCGCCGTAGGCGCCGTACTGGCCGGCGGCATCGCGCTGCGGATCGAACACCGGTGCCTGCAGCACCGCGGCGGTGACGATCAGGCGGTTCTGTGCCAGGTCGTAGGCCAGCGCGGGCTGCTGCGGCAGCACGTCCCAGCGGCGATCCGCATTGCCCTTGCCGATCCGCTTCATCTCCTCGCGATGGCGCCAGGTCGAGGCGATCAGCATGTTGCCGCCGAAGCTGCCGCGGCCCATCGGCTGCACGCTGTAATCGACGTCGCGGTGCGGCGTGCCGACTTCGATCTTGAGCTTGCCCAGCTTGGCCTTGGCTTCGGCC
>NZ_JAOTQU010000064.1:0-362 GCF_025685765.1 Pseudomonas sp. PDM13
CGATAGAAGCGTTCAGTCAGACGCGGCAGGTGTTTGTTATCGATGCCAATCCCGGAATCCTGCACGCTCAGGTGCGCGCCCTGATCGTCGCCCCACCAGCGAATGCGGATATTGCCTTCGGCCGGGGTGTATTTGACGGCGTTGAACACCAGGTTGGAAAACGCGCTGCGCAACTCCGCCTCGCTACCCTTGAGCAGAATCGTAGGGTCGGCTTCCAGGGTGATTTTCTGGTTTTTCTGGCCGGACAACTGCTGCGCGTCGCTCTTGATCGATTGCAGCAAGCCATCGATCGGCACCGGCTCGTTGTCCGATGGATAATCGGTGGCTTCCAGCTTGGCCAGCAACAACAGGTCGTTGAGCAG
>NZ_JAOTQU010000065.1:0-354 GCF_025685765.1 Pseudomonas sp. PDM13
TGTCCCCTTCGTCTAGTGGCCTAGGACACCGCCCTTTCACGGCGGTAACAGGGGTTCGAGTCCCCTAGGGGACGCCAGTTTCATGCGGGAATAGCTCAGTTGGTAGAGCACGACCTTGCCAAGGTCGGGGTCGCGAGTTCGAGTCTCGTTTCCCGCTCCAGTTTCACAAGCGATGCTTGCCAGGTTTTACCTGTCCCCTTCGTCTAGTGGCCTAGGACACCGCCCTTTCACGGCGGTAACAGGGGTTCGAGTCCCCTAGGGGACGCCAGTTTCATGCGGGAATAGCTCAGTTGGTAGAGCACGACCTTGCCAAGGTCGGGGTCGCGAGTTCGAGTCTCGTTTCCCGCTCCAGTT
>NZ_JAOTQU010000066.1:0-332 GCF_025685765.1 Pseudomonas sp. PDM13
CTTTCTATCTGTCAAGCTGTTTTTCGAAGAATTTTTTCTTTCTACTCAACAACTTGCGCTTCCTGTGAATCTTTCGCTTCACATCAGCGGGAGGCGAATTCTACAGCGTTTCAACTCGCTGTCAACACCTCTTTTTCAGCTTCTTTCGAATTCATTCGAAGGTCGCTGGCGACACCAAAAACCAACCTGGCACCACCCTTCCACTGCATCGATTCGATCTGGACCGAACCACCCTACCCTTACTTAACCTTTTGATTTACAAGAGGTTTTTCTTGGCTTCTGCTGTGGAAGTGGTGCGCATTATAGGGATCCGAAACGGCACGTCAACACTT
>NZ_JAOTQU010000067.1:0-233 GCF_025685765.1 Pseudomonas sp. PDM13
CGCGAAGCTCTTGCTGGGTAGGAGCGAATTCATTCGCGATGGACTGTCCGCCCACTGGCAGCCCTGTGCCGGCAGCAAGTCTTTCGCGGCTGAAGCCGCTCCTACAGGGAGGGCCCGTAGCGAGGCCGGGCATCGCTGCGTTGGGCCTCGCTGCGCTCGGCGCCAACCTACGGGTGCCGGGCACGATCCCGTAGGAGCGAGCTCTGCTCGCGAAGCTCTTGCTGGGTAGGAGC
>NZ_JAOTQU010000068.1:0-210 GCF_025685765.1 Pseudomonas sp. PDM13
CCCGCGACCCCCGGCGTGACAGGCCGGTATTCTAACCGACTGAACTACCGCTGCGTGTCGGTTGGACTTTCGTCCGGTGGAACCTTTGCTTCGTCTGGCAGCGAGACTTTCGAGCTTCTCGTTACCTCATGCCTGGCCTGAACCTGACATGGAAAATATGGCGCAGCGGACGGGACTCGAACCCGCGACCCCCGGCGTGACAGGCCGGTA
>NZ_JAOTQU010000006.1:0-228259 GCF_025685765.1 Pseudomonas sp. PDM13
GCCTTAAAAGGAACCAAAAGGGCTTGCCCCATCATCCGGCCCGACTGCGTCGGGTGCCCTCACTCCATCGTCGCTTTCGGGGGCCGGCGCGATGGGCCATCCATGGCCTGGCGCGCCTCTCGCGGCATCCATGCCGCTCGTCCCCCGGCGCAACGACTGCGTTCGGCCTCCTGGAGGGGCGTTGGCGGCTGCTCCAACGTTCTTCGTCCAGAGCATCACCACGTGGTGCGCACGGACTTTCGTAGGGTGGGTCGGGCGGCGTTCCGCGAGCGGAGCGAAACCCATGCGGTGGAAGTGGCAGAAGTCCATAAATTCGCGGAAAGCACCGTGCTTGAGCGTTGCTTTAAAAGCACAACAGCTAAGACAGAGCCGATGAGTTCGCTCCTATGCCGGCTAGGCGGCGCTCAGCGAGCGCCGCCCTTATCCACAAAGCGTATTCCTCAGGCCGGCACCGCGTTGGCGGTTCCCGTCTCCAGCCCCGCACGCATGCTGCGGGCATCGCGGCCGAAGCAGCGGGCGGCCTGGAACAGCGCCAGCATGGTCAGGCCCAGGGCCACGGGGATCAGGTACATGGCGTCGTGCAGGCCGATGGCCTTGAACTGTTCGGTCATCTCGCTGGCACCGGCGGCGTACATCGCGGCGTGGGCGAAGTGGTCGGACAGCAGGCCTACGACCACCGGGCCGAGGCCACCGCCGAGCAGGTAGAGGCCGGCGAAGAACAGCGCCATGGCGGTGGCCCGCAGGCGCGGTTCGATCACGTCCTGGATGGCGGTGTAGACGCAGGTATAGAAGGTGTAGGCGAACAGCCAGCCGATGCTGAACACGCCCACGAACAGGCCGATCTCGATGCGCCCGGAGAACAGCGCGAAACCGGTGGCGAGGGTGGCGACCAGCATGCTGCCGGTGGCCAGCAGCAGGCGTCCGCGCTCGGACTTCTCGTGGGCCTTGTCCGCCAGCCAGCCGCCGACGGTGAGGCCGATCAGCCCGGTGACACCACAGATAATCCCGGTGGCCACCGCCGCGCTCTGCAGCGGCAGCAGGAAGTAGCGTTGCAGCATCGGCACCATGAAGGAGTTGCAGGCGTAGGTGGCGAAGTTGAAGGTGAGGCCCGCCAGGGTCAGCCACCAGAAGGTGCGGATGGCCAGGACCCGGCGCAAGGGTTTATCCACAGGCGAGAGGTCGACCTTGACCGACTCCGCCGCGCCACGGGCCGGTTCCTTGATGAAGAACATGAACAGCGCCAGGATCAGCCCCGGAATGGCGGCGATGACGAAGGGCGCGCGCCAGCTGCCGAAGGCCTGGACCATGGCGCCGATGGTGAAGAAGGCCAGCACCAGGCCCAGCGGCAGGCCGAGCATGAAGATGCCCATGGCGCGGGCGCGCTTGTTGGCCGGGAACAGGTCACCGATCAGCGAGTTGGCGGCCGGCGCGTAGCTGGCCTCGCCGATGCCGACGCCCATGCGGATCAGCAGGAAGCTCCAGAAGTTCCAGGCCAGGGCGTTGACCGCCGTGAGGCCGCTCCACACCGCCAGGCCCCAGCCCATGATCTTCTTGCGCGAGCCGGTGTCGGCCATGCGCCCCAGGGGCAGGCCGGCGATGGCATAGACGAGGGTGAAGGCCGTGCCGATTAGGCCGAGCTGGAAGTCGCTGAGGCTCCACTCATGGCGCACCGGTTCGATGATGATGGCCGGGATGGTGCGGTCGAAGAAGTTGAACAGGTTCGCAAGGAACAGCAGGAACAGAACGCGCCAGGCGTTCGCCGCCTGGGGGGAAGGCTGCAAAGGCTGCATGGGGTCGGTCTCGATTGTTGTTATTTGCCAGGCAAACCGCCTGCCGGGCTTGTAAGCCGCAATCTAGACCTTGCGCACCGTTCCTGTCTGCGAACATTCGCCAGCTTTATGTAGGACAATCCAACACTTCCGCCGAATCGCCCCGCTCACCGGCTCCCGCCCCGAACGCAGCGGTGAGCCGGCCCGCGCCCCAGCTTTCCCTTCAGCGGGCCTTGAACGCGGGCAGCCAGCCGAGCGACTCCCCGGTCGGCTTGCCCGGCCGGTATTCGGCGGCCAGCCAGCCGGTGTAGCCGCTCGCGTCCAGCGCATCGAGCAAGGGCGGGAAATCCGTCGACCCCGAGCCCGGTTCGCCACGGCCGGGACTGTCGGCGAACTGCACATGGCCGATGCGCCCGGCCAGCAGGCGGATGCCGGCGGCCACGTCCAGCCCCTGGCGGGCCATGTGGTAGAGGTCGAACTGAGCGGCGAAGTTGGGCCGGTCGACGGCGCGCACCAGCTCACCCAGGTGCTCCGGCGTGTTGATCAGGAAGCCCGGCATGTCGATGGGGTTGATGGCCTCGGCCAGCACCTGGATACCCAGCGGGTGCAGGGTGTCGGCGGCCTTGCGCAGGTTGGCCACCAGGGTCGCCAGCGCGGTGTCGCGGTCCAGCCCCTCGGCCAGGCGCCCGGGCAGTACGTTGACGAACAGCGGGTTGACCACCGCCGCGTAGGCGTAGACCTGGCGCAGGGCGGCGTCGAACTCGTCCTGGCGCGACGGCACCGCCGCCAGGCCCGGGCCGCCCTGCAGCAGGTCGGCGGCGGGCAGGTTGATCAGCAGCAGCGGCAGGCCGGCCTGCTCCAGCGCAGCCTTCAGCTCGCCGGCCGGCAACTCGTAGGGGAACTGGATTTCCACGGCCTCGAAGCCCGCCTGCGCGGCGGCGCCGATGCGCTCGATCAGCGGCAGTTCGGTGAACAACATGGACAGGTTGGCGGCGATCTTCATGCCTGCTCCTCGCGGTACATCTTGACCAGGGTCGCCGGGTCACGCGCCAGGTTGCCCTGGCTGCCGTGCAGGCGCATCAATTGCGCGGCCAGGCCGCTCATGGGCGTGGCGCTGCCCTCCTCGCGGGACAACCGGGTGGCGGTGTCCAGGTCCTTGAGCAGGGTGCGTACGTGCCACTTGATCGGCTCGAAGCGGCTCTCGGCCATTTGCGGCGCGAGGATCTGCAGCGGCTTGGAGTCGGCGAAGCCACCGGCCAGCGCCGGGGCCAGCAGGCTGGCATCGACACCGGACTTCTCCGCCAGGGCCACCACTTCGGCGATCACCAGGGCATTGCAGGCGACGATCATCTGGTTGCACACCTTGGTCACCTGGCCGGCCCCCACATCGCCCATGCGCGTCAGGCGCTGACCGAGGTGGGCGAGGACCGGGCGCACCCGCTCGACATCCTCAACCCGGCCGCCGGCCATGATCGCCAGGGTGCCGGCTTCGGCACCGGGGGTGCCGCCGGAGACCGGCGCATCCACCCAGCGCATGCCGCTGCGGCGCTCCAGCTCGGCGGCCATCTCGCGGGTGGCGGCGGGCTCCAGGCTGGAGAAATCCACCAGCAGCTGGCCGGGCTTCGCGCTTTCGACGATGCCGCCTGGGCCGAAGACCACCTCGCGCACCACCGCCGTATCGGCCAGGCAGAGCATGACGATATCGGCGCTGCCGCAAAGCGCAGCGGGGCTGTCCACGCGACGGGCGCCAAGGCTTTCGAGTGGGGCGCATTTGTCGGGGCTGCGGTTCCACACCGACAACGGGTAGCCGGCAGCGAGCAGGCGGCGGGTCATGGGCAGGCCCATCAGGCCGATGCCGGCGAAGGCGATGCTGGGGAGGGTCATGGAGGGCTCCGGAAAAACGGGGAGCCCAATCTAAACCCAACGGTCAACGCGTGCACGCACCGGAAAGGACAAAGGAATGCCGCCCACCACTCGCAATGCACCACGAGGAGGCAACGGGTAACACTGCGCCCCATACAAGGGCAGAAAGAATCCCCGGGGCCCGTCCTTGAGCGGGTGCTCGAACATCGGCAAAGCGCCCGATCAGGCGCCGGAATGCGGGACATGCCCCCGAATATCGCATCGGGTGCGGAGGGTCAGGGAATTAGAAAGGCGGGATCGAACAGCGGTGCATTCCCGAACGGAGTCGTCCGCACGGGAATGCCAGGGGGGATCAGTGCCGGGTCGGCGCCTCGTGGCGCTCCTGGATCAGCACCCAGGGCGCCACCACCACGGCCCACAGCTTCGGGTTCCGCGTCAGCAGGTCCTCGGCACGGCTTTCCTCGACCTTGGCGAGGCTGCCGGCGCCCAGCAGTTGCGCGACCTTGGGCTTGTCGTCCTCGGCCACCGCCAGGGCGACGCCGACCAGATCCTCCGCGCCCTCGACCCAGAGCAGCGCGCCCCGTGCGAAGAAGGGCTGCAGCTCCTCCCAGGTGATGGCGGCGGTCTCGCCGAGCAGCTTGGCATAGAGGGTGCTTGATGAATCGTTCATGGCTTGCTCTGAGTGGAAAGGTAACGGTTGCAGGGCGGGCAATGATAACGCCGGCCATCTTGTTCACAAGTCCAGCCTGACGCCTCCCGCTCACTCCAGGGCACGCCGTTTTTCTATACGTTTGTTGCGATTTAGCGACATAGGAACATTCCGCCCCCATGTGTCGGCTTTTCAAGCCGCAAATCGGCACTCTACACTGTACCGGTACAGTTGCCGCGGGATATGGCGGGGTGGTTCAAAGGACCCTGTCCTGTAGGCAATCAGGACAAAAACAACGAAAAACATAAGAGTGGAGCACTATGAACAAGGCTACCAAGCAGATTTCCAAACTGTTCGCCGCTATGGCCCTCGCCGGTGTTGCCAGCTACTCCGTAGCCGCCGACACCATCAAGATCGCCCTGGCCGGCCCGGTGACCGGTGCTGTTGCCCAGTACGGTGAGATGCAATTCATCGGCGCCAAGATGGCGATCGAGCAGATCAACAAGGCTGGCGGCGTGAACGGCGCCCAACTGGAAGGCGTGGTCTACGACGACGCCTGCGACCCGAAACAAGCTGTCGCCGTAGCCAACAAGATCGTCAACGACGGCGTCAAATACGTTGTTGGCCACCTCTGCTCCAGCTCCACTCAGCCCGCGTCCGACATCTACGAAGACGAAGGCATCCTGATGATCACCGCGGCTTCCACCAGCCCGGAAATCACCTCCCGTGGCTACCAGCTGGTGTTCCGCACCATCGGTCTGGACAGCCTGCAGGGCCCGACCGCCGGCAACTTCATCGCTGACCACATCAAGCCGAAGACCGTCGCCGTCATCCACGACAAGCAGCAGTACGGCGAAGGCATCGCCACTGCCGTGAAGCAGACCCTGGAAGCCAAAGGCGGCAAGGTCGCCCTGTTCGAAGGCATCAACGCCGGCGACAAGGACTTCTCCGCCCTGATCGCCAAGCTGAAGCAAGCCAACGTCGACTTCGTCTACTACGGCGGCTACCACCCGGAACTGGGCCTGCTGCTGCGCCAGTCGGCTGAGAAAGGCCTGAAAGCCCGCTTCATGGGTCCGGAAGGCGTAGGCAACAAGGAAATCTCGGCCATCGCCGGCCCGGCCTCCGAAGGCCTGCTGGTCACCCTGCCGAAATCCTTCGACCAGGATCCGAAGAACCAGGCCCTGGTAGATGCCTTCAAGGCCAAGAACGAAGACCCCACCGGCCCGTTCGTATTCCCGGCCTACGCCGCCGTGCAAGTCATTGCCGAAGGCATCAAGAAAGCCGGCGAAGACGACACCGCCAAAGTGGCCGCAGCCCTGCGCGCCAACAGCTTCGCCACCCCCACCGGCAACCTCTCCTTCGATGAGAAGGGCGATCTGAAGGACTTCAGCTTCGTGGTTTACGAATGGCACAAGGACGGCACCAAAACCGAAGCCAAATAAGCTTCCCGCCTTAGCCCAGAGCCCACTGCGAGAGCAGTGGGCTTTGTTTATTCGAGATTTGCGGGCTCCGCTGCGCCACAAGCGCCGCTTTACGTGATGCCCGAGGAGTTGGGGAATGCCTGATCTCTATCACTACCTGCAACAGCTGGTTAACGGCCTGACCGTTGGCAGCACCTATGCCTTGATCGCCATCGGCTACACCATGGTCTACGGCATCATCGGCATGATCAACTTCGCCCATGGCGAGGTTTACATGATTGGCTCGTACGTGGCCTTCATCGTAATCGCCGGACTCACCATGTTCGGCATCGACAGCCTGCCCATCGTCATGATCGCGGCCTTCTCCGCGAGCATCATCGTCGCCAGTGCCTACGGTTACAGCATCGAACGGGTGGCCTATCGCCCGCTGCGCGGCAGCAACCGGTTGATTCCGCTGATCTCCGCGATCGGCATGTCGATATTCCTGCAGAACGAGGTGTTACTCGCGCAGGACTCCAAGGACAAAGCCATCCCCAACCTGATTCCGGGGAACTTCGTGTTCGGTGAAAGCACCATGAACGGGGTGACCATCTCGTACATGCAGGTGCTGATCTTCGTCGTCACCTTCCTGGTGATGATGGGCCTGACCCTGTTCATCTCCCGCTCGCGCCTGGGCCGTGCCTGCCGCGCCTGCGCGGAAGACATCCGCATGGCCAACCTGCTGGGGATCAACACCAACAACATCATCGCCCTCACCTTCGTCATCGGCGCCACCCTGGCCGCCGTCGCCGCGGTGCTGCTGGGCATGCAGTACGGCGTGATCAACCCGCACCTGGGCTTCCTCGCCGGCATCAAGGCCTTCACCGCTGCGGTACTCGGCGGCATCGGCAGCATTCCGGGCGCCATGCTCGGCGGCCTGGTCCTCGGCGTGGCCGAAGCCTTCGGCGCCGACATCTTCGGTGACCAGTACAAGGACGTGGTGGCCTTCAGCCTGCTGGTCCTGGTGTTGCTGTTCCGACCCACCGGCATCCTCGGTCGTCCGGAGGTCGAAAAAGTATGATCACCCAGAAATCCCTCAAGACCGCGTTCTTCAGCGCGCTGCTGGTGCTGGCCGTCGCCTACCCGGTGATGGGCCTGAAGCTCAGCACCGTGGGCATCAGCCTGCAGGTGCAGGGCGCCAGCCCCGCCGTGCTCTGGACCATCGCCGGTTGCGCCATCGCCATGTTCTTCTGGCAGTTGTTCCGCACCCGCCTGACGAGTGCCCTGGAAAACGCGCCGAAGCTGCCGAAGCTCTCCAGCAAGACCAGCAACTTCCTCACCCTGCCCTCCACCCAGCGCTGGATCATCCTCGGCCTGGTGGTGGTCGCCCTCGCCTGGCCGTTCTTCGGCTCCCGCGGCGCGGTGGACATCGCCACCCTGATCCTGATCTACGTGATGCTCGGCCTCGGCCTGAACATCGTGGTCGGCCTCGCCGGCCTGCTGGACCTGGGCTACGTGGGCTTCTACGCCGTGGGCGCCTACAGCTACGCGCTGCTGTCGCACTACTACGGCCTGGGCTTCTGGGTGTGCCTGCCGATCGCCGGCCTGATGGCGGCCTTCTTCGGCTTCATCCTCGGCTTCCCGGTGCTGCGCCTGCGCGGTGACTACCTGGCCATCGTCACCCTCGGCTTCGGCGAGATCATCCGCATCCTCCTGCGCAACCTCACCGAGATCACCGGCGGCCCCAACGGCATCAGCAACATCGAGAAGCCGAGCCTGTTCGGCCTCTCCTTCGAGCGCCGCGCGGCCGAAGGCATGCAGACCTTCCACGAGTACTTCGGCATTGCCTACAACTCGGTGAACAAGGTGGTGTTCCTCTACCTGATCGCCCTGCTGCTGGTGCTGCTGACCCTGTTCGTGATCAACCGCCTCCTGCGCATGCCCATCGGCCGTGCCTGGGAAGCGCTGCGGGAAGACGAGATCGCCTGCCGCGCACTGGGCATGAACCCCACCATCATCAAGCTCTCCGCATTCACCCTGGGCGCCTGCTTCGCCGGTTTCGCCGGCAGCTTCTTCGCCGCCCGCCAAGGCCTGGTGACCCCGGAGTCCTTCACCTTCATCGAGTCGGCGATCATCCTCGCCATCGTCGTGCTGGGTGGCATGGGTTCGCAGTTGGGGATCATCCTCGCCGCGATCGTGATGATCCTGCTGCCGGAACTCGCCCGTGAGTTCAACGAGTACCGCATGCTGATGTTCGGCGCCCTGATGGTGCTGATGATGATCTGGCGTCCGCAGGGCCTGCTGCCCATGCAACGTCCCCACCTGGAGCTGAAGTGATGAGCCGCCCGATCCTGGAAGTAAGCGGCCTTTCCATGCGTTTCGGCGGCCTCCTGGCCGTCAATGGCGTGGCACTGTCCGTCCAAGAAAAGCAGGTGGTCTCGATGATCGGCCCGAACGGCGCCGGCAAGACCACCGTGTTCAACTGCCTGACCGGCTTCTACCAGCCCACCGGCGGCAGCATCCGCCTCGACGGTGAGCAGATCGAAGGCCTGCCGGGCCACAAGATCGCCCGCAAGGGCGTGGTGCGTACCTTCCAGAACGTCCGCCTGTTCAAGGAAATGACCGCTGTCGAGAACCTGCTGGTCGCCCAGCATCGTCACCTCAACACCAATTTCCTTTCCGGCCTGTTCAAGACCCCGGGCTTCCGCAAGAGCGAGCGCGAGGCCATGGACTACGCCGCGCACTGGCTGGAGCAGGTCAACCTGACCGACGTCGCCAACCGCCCGGCGGGTACCCTCGCCTACGGCCAGCAGCGTCGCCTGGAAATCGCCCGCTGCATGATGACGCGCCCGCGCATCCTCATGCTCGACGAGCCGGCCGCCGGCCTCAACCCGCGCGAGACCGAGGACCTCAAGGCCCTGATCGCCCTGCTGCGCAACGAGTACAACGTCACCGTGCTGCTGATCGAGCACGACATGCACCTGGTGATGAGCATTTCCGACCATATCTACGTGATCAACCAGGGCACCCCCCTGGCCGACGGTACGCCGGAGCAGATCCGCAGTAACCCGGATGTGATCAAAGCCTATCTGGGGGAGGCCTGAGCCATGCTGAGTTTCGACAAGGTTTCCACCTTCTACGGCAAGGTCCAGGCGCTGCACGACGTCAGCATGGAAGTGAGCAAGGGCGAGATCGTCACCCTGATCGGCGCCAACGGTGCCGGCAAGTCGACCCTGCTGATGACCCTCTGCGGCTCGCCGCGCGCCGCCAGCGGCAGCATCCGCTACCTGGGCGAAGAACTGGTCGGCCAGGAATCCAGCGACATCATGCGCAAGAGCATCGCGGTGGTGCCGGAAGGCCGCCGCGTGTTCGCCCGCCTGACCGTCGAGGAGAACCTGGCCATGGGCGGTTTCTTCACGCCCAAGGGTGATTACGACGAGCAGATGGACAAGATCCTCGGACTCTTCCCGCGCCTCAAGGAACGCTTCGAGCAACGCGCCGGCACCATGTCCGGTGGCGAACAGCAGATGCTCGCCATCGGCCGCGCGCTGATGAGCAAGCCGGCGCTGCTGCTGCTCGACGAACCCTCCCTGGGCCTGGCGCCGATCATCATCCAGCAGATCTTCGACATCATCGAACAGCTGCGCCGTGATGGCGTGACCGTGTTCCTCGTCGAGCAGAACGCCAACCAGGCGCTCAAGCTCGCCGACCGCGGCTACGTGCTGGAGAACGGTCGCATCGTCATGCAAGGCACTGGCGAAGCGCTGCTCACCGACCCCAAGGTGCGCGACGCCTACCTGGGCGGCTGATCCCCGCTGCACCACGACAACGGCCCCTTTCGGGGCCGTTTTCATTGGTGCCGGAAACAAAGGCCGGGAGCCGCACCGTAGGTTGGCGCCGAGCGCAGCGAGGCCCAACATCGCACTTTCGTGCCTCAGCCCAACCTGCGGACTACGAACCAACCCCCAACCTGTCCAGCGCCTGGCGGCTGCGCTCGAACCAGTCCAGCAGGTACGCCATCAGTATCTGGGTGCGACGGGGCAAGCCGCCCTGGTAGGGGTGCACGAGGAACACCGGCGATTGCCGGGTCTGGTAGCCACGCAACAGCCACTGCAGGCGGCCGTCGGCCAGTTCGTCGTGGAGCATGTAGGACGGCAAGCGGGCGATACCGGCACCGGACAGTGCCGCCTTCTTCAGCAGGCTGTAGTGATTGCTCGCCAGGTTGCCGGCCACGCTGACCCGCTCCAGTTGGTGCTGGCGGTGGTAGAGCCACTCCTCGTAGCCGGCGTAATGGGTATTGAGCAGGCACTGGTGCCCGGCCAGGTCCGCCGGTGCCTGGGGCTCGCCATGGCGGGCCAGGTACGCGGGCGCGGCGCAGGTGATCTCCTCCAGGGAGAACAGCGGCCGCGCCACCAGGCGCTCGTCCAGGTGCGGGCCGGAGCGAACCCCCAGGTCGTAGCCCTCGGTGACCAGGTCGCGGTAGCTGTTGCTCAGGTCCAGCTCCACCCGCACCTCGGGGTAGCGACGGGTGAACTCCAGCAACAAGGCATCGAAGAAGGTCTCCCCCAGGGACACCGGCACCGTGATGCGCACCCGCCCACTGATGTCTTCCTGCAGGCGCTGCACCGCCTGACGCGCCCGGGTGGCCTGGGCCAGCAGCGCCTGGGCCTCGGGCAGCAGCGCGGCGCCGACGGCGGTCAGGTCCAGCCGCCGCGTGGTGCGATGCAACAGGGTAGCGCCGAGGCCCTGCTCCAGCTGGCGCATGCGCTTGGACAACTGCCCCTTGCTGCAGCCCAGGCGCTCGGCGGCGCGGGTGAAGCTGCCCGCCTCCAGCAGCACGGCGAAGGCCGCCAAGTCATCCATCTCGCTCATGGGAGCCCCTCACTGTTTCCATATGAGAACCACAGGTTTCCGATTGCCTGGATTATCGACAACAAAAGCGACTCTACACTGGCTTCAGTCATCCACACACGCAGGAATCGAACCCATGAAGATCATCCTCATCGGCGCCAGCGGCACCATCGGCCAGGCCATCGACAACGAACTCAAGGAACGCCACGAGATCATCCGTGTCGGCCACAGCAGCGGCGACGTCCAGGTGGACATCCGCGACGCGGCGTCGATCCGCCGCCTGTTCGAGCAGACCGGCCGCTTCGACGCGCTGATCAGCGCCACCGGCAAGGTGCACTTCGGCGCGCTGGCGGAAATGGGCGAGGCGCAGTTCGCCGTGGGCCTGGCGGACAAGCTGATGGGCCAGGTGAACCTGGTGCTGATCGGCCGCGAGTTCGCCAACGACGGCGCCTCCTTCACCCTCACCTCGGGCGTGCTCAGCGACGACCCGATCCGCGCCGGCTCCTCGGCGAGCATGGTCAACGGCGCCCTCGACAGCTTCGTGAAAAGCGCCGCCATCGAGCTGCCCCGCGGCCTGCGCATCAACAGCGTCAGCCCCACCGTGATCGAAGAGGCCCTGCCCTCCTACGGCCCCTTCTTCCGTGGCTACAAGGCCGTGCCGGCCGCCGTCGCCGCCCTGGCCTATGCGAAGAGCGCCGAAGGCGCGCAGACCGGCCAGGTGTACCGCGTCTGGTAAGGCTCAGGCCTCGCCGGCGTAACACACCGGCGAGCTGGACGGGCCTTCGCGGTCCAGCTCCTCCTCGAGGAACTCGGCCAGCACCCGGGCGTTGTTGGCCTGCTCCTCGCGGGCGGCGAACAGCAGCGTGAGGGTGCCCTGCCGGGCCATCTGCAGCAGCCCCTGCCAATGCTCGGGGTGGGCCGCCAGTTCACCGCGATAGCGCAGGCGGAACTCCCCGAACAGCGCCGGATCGTGGCAGAAGTCCCGGCGCAGCTCGGCCGACGGCGCCACCTCGCGCAACCAGGCGTCGAGCCCCAGCGCCTCCTTGCGGCAACCCCGGGGCCATAGCCGGTCCACCAGAACCCGCCGGCCGTCGTCGTCCCGCTTCTCCTCGTACACCCGCCTGCACTGGATCATCCTGCTTCCCCGCCCTTGAGATCACCGAGGCGCCCCGGTAACGTGGCCGCTCCCTTCAGGAGGCCCACCGATGCGCGTTGTCCGTCCACTGCTTTTCAGTCTGCTCCCCCTCTTCGCCGGCTGCCAGATGTTCGCCACCGAAGACGCACCCGCGCCACTGGCGCCGCGCACCCAGGGTGAGCTGAGCGCCGACGCCGGCCACCTGCTGTTCCGTCCCTGCTCCGAGCAGCGCCGCTTCGTGGTCGCCGACAGCGGCGCCACCGGCATCCTCCAGGAAGCCGCCACCCTGCTGGACGATGGCCCCGGCCCGCTGTTCGTCGACCTGCGCGGCAACCTCGGCGCCAGCAAGGGCGCCGACGGCCAGATGGACGTCACCCAGCTCTATCGCCTGCAGCGCGAAGGCCACGGCTGCGAAGACCTCAACTTCAAGCGCCTGCTGCTGCGCGCCAGCGGCCACGAGCCGGAGTGGAACATCAACGTCAACGCCAAGGGCCTGGTGCTGGAGCAACTCGGCCAGGAGCCCGTCGCCCTGCCCTACATGGAAGAACAGCTGCCCGACGGCCGCTTCAACCTCACCAGCGAAGCCAACGGCAAGCGCGTGGAACTCTGGGTCGCCCCGCAGCGCTGCGTCGATTCCATGAGCGGCTCGGTGCAGCACCTGACCGCCGAACTGCGCCTGGACGGCAAGCCCCTGCGTGGCTGCGCCTACTTCGGCGGCTCGCGCAACGAGTGAGCCCTTGCCCGGCCGACCCCGGCCGGGCCGCTTTCCCGCTGCACACTCGGCCGCCATAACCGGGCGGTCGGGGCGCGCCGCCGGCGGCGACCTCCTAAGCTTGTCCATGGACATGCACAAGGAGAACGACATGCTGCGCATCGCATTGAACGGATATGGCCGCATCGGCCGCGCCCTGGTCCGCGCCCTCTTCGAACGGGGCCTCGACGCCCGCGTACGGATCGAGGCGATCAACGACCTCGGCGACGCCGCCACCCTCGCCCACCTGACCCGCTTCGACTCCACCTTCGGCCGCTTCGCCTGCCCCGTGAAGCTCAACGGCGATTGCATGGACATCGGCCTGCAATCCATCCGCCTGCTCGCCCAGAGCGACCCGGTACGCCTGCCCTGGAGCGAGCTGGGCGTGGACCTGGTGCTGGAATGCTCCGGCCGCATGAAGAGCCGCGAACAGGTGGAGCGCCACCTCGCCGCCGGCGCCCCCCGGGTGCTGCTCTCCCACCCGCTGGACAGCGCCGACCTGACCCTGGTCTACGGCGTCAACCATGGGCTGCTGGGCGAGCAGCGCATCGTTTCCAACGCCTCCTGCACCACCAACTGCCTGGCGCCCCTGGCCCAGGTGCTGCACCAGGCCTTCGGCATCCGCAGCGGCCTGGTCACCACGGTGCACGCCTACACCAACGACCAGAACCTGCTGGACAAGACCCACGACGATCTCTACCGCGCCCGCGCGGCAGCCCTGTCGATGGTGCCCACCGCCACCGGCGCGGCGCGGGCCATCGGCCTGGTCATCCCCGAGCTGGCCGGGCGCCTGGATGGCATGGCGGTGCGGGTGCCGACACCCAACGTATCGCTGGTGGACCTGAGCTTCATCGCCGAGCGCCCGGCCACCCGCGAGGCGGTCAACGCCGCCCTGCGCGAGGGGGCCGCGCGGCTGCCCGCCGGGGTGATGGAGTGCAACGAGGAGGCGCTGGTCTCCAGCGACTTCAACGGCCACCCGGTGTCCTGCGTGGCGGACCTCGCCCACACCCGCGTGCAGGGCGACCTGGTCAAGGTGCTGGCCTGGTACGACAACGAATGGGCCTTCGCCAACCGCATGCTGGACGTGATGCTGGCCTGGCTGGAGCGCTGAGCCTCAGTCCAGCCGCAGGTGACAGAGCGTCGTGCGCCGCGAGCCGGTGGCACGGCGCTGCGGGTCATCGAAGGTGCGCAGCTCGCGAAAGCCCGCCTTGCGCATCATCCCTGCCGAGCCCGCGTTCTCTTCGTGGCGCTCGATATAGACATCCCCCACGCCCTGCTCCGCCAGGCGCTCGACCACCGCCCGCAGCATGCGCGAGCCCAGGCCGCGCCCGGCCAGTTCACGGTGCACCACTGCCTCGCAGACATAGGCGCGGGGCGAGTCGTCGCGGCCAGTCTCCTGGTGCTCGGCGAAGCCGGTGCTGAAGTAGAAGGTGATGAAGCCGGCCAGCACGCCCCGCTCCTCGGCCAGCAATGCCTGCACGCGGCCATCGGCGATACCGGCCAGGTGCTCGTGCACTTCGTCTTCCGGGAGGAAATTCCAGGGGTTGGGGCCGTGCGCGAAGATAAAGGCGGCCATCGCCTCGATATCCCCGGCCCGCGCGGTGCGCAGCTGCACGCCGTCATCCAGGCTCACAGGCCCGCCACCTGGATCGAGTCGGGCAACGCCGCGCCTTGCTCCGCGCAGGCGGCGATGGCCGCCACCAGGGGCTCCAGGGTGTAGCCCTGGGACTGCAGCCAGGCGTCGTCGTAGTAGGTGGTGGCGTAGCGCTCGCCACCATCGCAGAGGATCGCCACCACCGAGCCCTTCTCCCCCGCCGCGACCATGCGCAGGCCCACCAGCAATGCACCCACCAGGTTGGTGCCGCTGGAACCACCCACACGCCGGCCCAGGCGCTGGGCCAGGTAGTGCATGGCGGCCAGGGACAAGGCATCGGGCACCTTGGCCATGGCATCGATCACCTGGGGCAGGAAGGAGGCCTCCACCCGGGGACGCCCGATGCCTTCGATGCGCGACCCCAGCTCCAGGGTCAGGCTGCGGTCGCCACTGCGGTAGCTGTCGAAGAACACCGAGCGCTCGGCATCGGCGCAGAACACCCGGGTGCAGTGCTGGCGATAGCGCACGTAGCGGCCCAGGGTCGCCAGGGTGCCGCCGGTGCCGGGGCTGGAAACCAGCCAGGCCGGCTCGGGGAAATGCTCGTGGCGCATCTGCTGGAAGATCGACTCGGCGATGTTGTTGTTGGCCCGCCAGTCGGTGGCGCGCTCGGCGTAGGTGAACTGGTCCATGAAGTGGCCGCCGCTCTCGCGGGCCAGGCGCTCGGACTCGGCGTAGATCTGCGTCGGGTCGTTCACCAGATGGCTCTTGCCGCCGTAGAAGGCGATCTGGGCGATCTTCTCCGGCGAGGTGGTGGCGGGCATCACGGCGATGAAGGGCAGCCCCAGCAGGCGGGCGAAATAGGCTTCGGAGATCGCCGTCGAGCCGCTGGACGCCTCGATCACCGGCGCGCCGGCCCTGAGCCAGCCGTTGCACAGGGCATAGAGGAACAGCGAGCGCGCCAGCCGGTGCTTGAGGCTGCCGGTGGGGTGGCTCGACTCGTCCTTGAAGTACAGCTCGATGCCCGGCAGGCCGGGAAGCGACAGGGGGATCAGGTGGGTGTCGGCACTGCGCTGGAAGTCCGCCTCGATGATGCGGATGGCTTCCTGGGTCCAGGTGCGGGGGTCGTTCATATCAGCCTCTTCTCAATCCAGGATGCCGGCGGGAGCCGGCGGAGCGTTGCGCCATTGGCTCAGGGCCACCCCGGCGAACACCAGGGCGGCGGCGCCCAGCTGCATGGGGCTGAGGCGCTCATCCAGCAGGAGCATGGCGAAGATCAGGGTGAACACCGGAATCAGGTTGATGAACCCCGACGCCTGACTGGCCGGCAGGCGGCCCACCCCGAAGTTGTACAGGCCATAGGCGCCGACGGTGACGACCACGCCCAGGTAGACCATGGCGCCGATGGCCAGCGCGCTGGGCGCTTCGGGCAGGGGCGCCGAGAGCGCCGCCACCGGCAGGAAGAACAGCGCGCCGATGAAGGCCTGCATCGCCGTCAGCAGGAACACCGAATAGCGTGCCGACAGGTGCTTGAGCAGCAGCGTGTAGCCGGTGGCGCAGACCATGGCGAGGAATTCGTAGAAGTTGCCCAGCAGGGGCGCCGAGGCGTGGGGGTCCGCCTCACTGGCCAGGCTCAGCCACACCGCGCCGGCCACCGCCAGGAGAAAGCCCGCCAGGGTGGTGCGGGTGATGCGTTCACGGAGGAAGACGTAGGCGCCGACAGCCACCAGCAGGGGCAGCAGCGCGGTGATCATCCCCGCCTGGGCGGCGCTGGTGTGCTGCAGGGCCAGGGCTTCGAAGATGAAATACAGGCAGGGTTCGCAGGCGGCCAGGCCGAGGAAGTATTTCCAGTCGCCGGGCCGCGGGTCGCAGTCACCGCGCCAGCGCCAGGCGAGCAGGAAGATCAGGCTGCCCAGGGCCATGCGCGCGAAGATCACCCACATGGGCGCGACCTCGCGGAAGGCGAGCTTGAGGGCGATGAAGGAACTGCCCCACAGGGCCATGGCCAGCACCAGGCAGGCGACCGCCACCCAACGACCTTGCTGCGCCATCGATTGCCTCCGGGGAAAACCCAAGTCTAGGCGCCAGGACGGCGCCGCGACAGGCACAGCGGGGCGATGAAACTGTTACTGCTCCCAGGGCTTGCCGCGGGTCTTGCGGGTCAGCGGCAGCTGCTGCAGCACCGCCGCCTTGGCCAGCATGTAGGCGCTGACCGGGGCGCTGATGAAGAGGAACAGGCTGATCAGCAGCTCGTGCACGCTGAGCCCTTCGCGGGTGGCCGAGAAGTAGATCAGCGAGGCCACCACCAGGCTGCCGACGCCCAGGGTGGTGGCCTTGGTCGGCCCGTGCAGGCGCATGAAGAAGTCCGGCAGGCGGAACAGGCCGATGGCGCCGATCAGCACGAAGGCGGCGCCGAGCAGGAGGAACAGCGAGATGAGGATCTCGACCCACAGGGCCAGGGGCTCGGCGTTCATTCGATGATGTCTCCTCGGAGCATGTACTTGGCCACCGCCACGGTGCCGACGAAGCCGAGCACGGCGATCAGCAGCGCCACTTCGAAGTAGAGGTTGGTGCCCTGCCACATGCCCAGCAGCATGAGCATGGCGATGGCGTTGACGTAGAGGGTATCGAGCGCCAGCACGCGGTCGGGCAGGCAGGGGCCACGCACCAGGCGCGCCAGGGTCAGCAGCAGGGCGATGACCAGCAGCGCGAGGCACAGCGGGATCACGTAGGCGAGCATGGGAAGACCTCCTTCAGGGGCGCCTCGTAGCGCGACTTGATCTCGGCGATCAGCGCGGCGTCGTCCGGTACGTCCAGGGCGTGCACGAGCAGGGTCCGGCGATCGGCCGAGAGGTCGGCGGAGACCGAGCCCGGGGTCAGCGAGACCACGCACACCAGGATGCTGATGGCCATCTCGTTGTCCAGGTCGATGGGCACCTCGACGAAGGCCGGACGCAGCCGCTGCAGCGGGCCCAGGGTCTGCCGTGCGACATGGAAGTTGGCCACCAGGATGTCCCACATCACCAGCAGCACGAAGCGCACCAGACGCGTCGGGTGCCACTCCCGGGGGCGGTCGATCATCAGCGGGTTGCACAGCAGCGGAATGGCCACGCCGAGCAGGCCGCCGAGCAGCCAGTGGCCGAAGGCGATGGAGTCCGCCAGCAGCAGCCAGACCAGCAACAGCAGCAGGCTCATGGTCGGGTGGGGCAATAGACGGCGGATCATCGGGCCGCTCCTGGCAGGCTCACCTGCCGGTAGAGGTCGACATCATGCAGCTGCAGGGCAGTGGCCTGGACGTAGTCCAGCAGCGGCGCGGCGAAGCCCACCAGCAGCACGGCGGTGGCCAGCAGCGCCAGGGTCGCCAGCAGGCGGCCACGGTCCAGTTCGGCGCTGCCGAGCCTGTCGTTGCCGACCCGCCAGAACAGCGTGCTGCCGGCGCGGCTGAGGGCGATGAGGCCGAGCAGGCTGCCGCCCAGCAGCGCCGACCACAGCAGCGCCGCCTGCACGCCGGGCGTCACCGCCTTGAGCAGCAGCACCTTGCCGATGAAACCGGACAGGGGCGGCAGGCCGGCCACGGCGATGGCGGCGAAGAAGAACGCACCGCCCAGCAGGTGCGGGTTCATCAGCGCCGGGCCCTGCACCAGCAGGCCGGCCTTGTCGCCGCGCTGGCGGGCGATCAGGTCGGCGAGCAGGAACATCCCGCCGGCCACCCAGGTGCTGTGCAGCAGGTAGAACAGCGCGGCGGCGAGGGATTCCGGCGTGCCCAGGGCGAAGGCGGCCAGCAGCGTGCCGGCGGAGAGCAGCACCAGGTAGGCCACCAGCCCCTGCAGGCGGTCGGCGGCCAGGGCACCGATGGCGGCCAGCGCCATGGTCGCCAGGGCCAGGGGCCAGAGCCAGTCGAGGGCGAGATCGGCCAGCTGCCCGGCACCGGCGCCGAACACCAGCAGGTAGACGCGGACGATGGAGTAGACGCCGACCTTGGTCATGATCGCGAACAGCGCCGCCACCGGCGCACTGGCGGCCGAGTAGGCGCGCGGCAGCCAGAAGTGCAGCGGCAGCAGCGCCGCCTTGAGGGCGAACACCACCAGCAGGAGCAGCCCGGCGGCGGCCAGCAGCGGCGCGCTGTCGGTATCGGCCAGGGCCACCTTGTTGGCCAGGTCGCTCATGTTCAGGGTGCCGGTGATGCCGTAGAGCACGCCGACGGCGATCAGGAAGAACGCCGAGCCCACCAGGTTGAGCACCACGTAGTGCAGCCCGGCGCGCACCCGCTCCGCACCGCCGCCATGGAACAGCAGCGCGTAGGAGGCGATCAGCATGATCTCGAAGAACACGAAGAGGTTGAACAGGTCGCCGGTGACGAAGGCGCCGTTGATGCCCATCAGCTGGAACTGCAGCAGCGCGTGGAAGCGCAGGCCGCGACGGTCGTCGCCGCGAATGGCGTAGAGCACCACGGCGCTGCCGAGCACGGCGGTGGCCAGCAGCATCAGCGCGGCGAAGCGGTCCAGCAGCAGGACGATGCCGAACGGCGGCTGCCAGCCCCCCAGCGCATAGACCTGCAGCTGGCCGTCGTCGGCGCGGGCCATCAGCACCAGCGCCAGGGGCACCAGGGCCAGGGTGGCGAGTACCGAGATGCTGCGCTTGAGCCGCTCCAGGGAGGGCAGCATCAGCAGCAATGCCCCGGCGAACATCGGAATCAGGATCGGCAGGATGGACAGGTGACTCATCGCCCCTCCCCGTCCGTGCAGCCGTCCACGTGGTCATTGCCCAGCTCGCCCACGCCGCGCAGGGCCAGGGTGACCACGAAGGCGGTCATGGCGAAGCCGATGACGATGGCGGTGAGCACCAGCGCCTGGGGCAGCGGGTCGGCGTACTGGCCGCCGCTGCCGATCACCGCGGCGTCGCCGGCGAGGCGGCCCATGGCGAAGAGGAACAGGTTGACGGCGTAGGATAGCAGGGTCAGCCCCAGTACCACGGGGAAGGTGCGCGCCCGCAGCAGCAGGTAGATGCCGCTGGCAGTGAGCAGGCCAAGGGTGACGGCGAACAGGGCCTCCATCAGTGGATCTCCTCGGTGATTGGCGGGTGCAGGCTCAGCTTGCCGAGGCCGGCCAGCATGAGCATGGCGGCACCGACCACGGCCAGGTACACGCCCAGGTCGAAGAACAGTGCGGTGGCCAGCTCGATCTCACCCACCAGCGGCAGGTGGAAGTGGTCGAAGGCTGAGGTCAGGAAAGGAGCGGCGAACGCCAGGCTGCCCAGCCCGGTGAGACCGGCGATCATCACCCCGGCACCGGCCATGCGCTGGTAGCGCAGCGGCCGGCGCTGCTCGACCCAGGCCGAACCGCTGGCGATGTACTGCAGGATCAGCGCCGAGGCGGTGATGAGCCCGGCGATGAAGCCGCCACCGGGCTGGTTGTGCCCGCGCAGGAAGATGAACGCCGACACCAGCAGCGCCAGGGGCAGCAGCAGGCGCGACAGGGTTTCGAGGATCAGCGGCCGGCTGGAGCGCGCCCAGTTGCGGCCCTGGGGGTCGCAGGTGGGATTGGTCAGGCGCAGGCCGGAGAGCAAGGCGTGCACGCCGACGGCGGCGATGGCCAGGACGGTGATCTCGCCCATGGTGTCGAAGCCACGGAAGTCCACCAGTATCACGTTCACCGCGTTGTGGCCGCCGCCACCGCTCACCGCGTTCTCCAGGAAGAAGTCAGCGATGGTCTGGTAGGGCCGGGTGAGCACCGCGTACACCAGCACGCCGACCATTCCGCCGCCGCCAAGGGCCAGCAGCAGGTCGCGTGAGCGGCGGGTCATGGAGCTTTCACGAGGGGTACGCGACGGCAGGTAGTACATGGCCAGGATCAGCAGGACCATGGTCACCACCTCCACCGACAGCTGGGTCAGCGCCAGGTCCGGGGCGGAGAAGCGGGCGAAGGCAAGGGCCACCAGCAGGCCGCCGACGCCGAGGACCAGCAGGGCCACCAGGCGCTGGCGATGGAACACCGCAGTGAGCACGGCCACCGTCGACAGCACCAGCATGCCCACGGCGCTGGCGCCGTCGATCGGCATCGCCGGGCGCGAGCCGGTCAGCTGCGCCAGGGGCCAGAGCGACACGGCCACCACCACCACCGCGGCCAGCAGGAGCAAGGCCAGGTAACGCTGCTGCGAGCCGTTCTCCAGGCTGGCGGTCAGGCGCGTGGCACCGCGCACCAGGCGTTGCATAACCCCCTCGAACACTTCCTTGGCGTCGGCGTCGGGCAGGCCGGCGTACCAGCGGAACAGCGGCTTGCGCCCGATATACAGCAGGACGCCACCGACCAGCGCGATGCAGCTCATCGCCAGCGGCAGGTTGAAGCCGTGCCAGATCGCCAGGCTGTACTCGGGCAGCTCGCCGCCCAGGCTGGCACTGGCGGCCACCGCCAGCAGCGGCGCCACGGTGAAGTTGGGCGCCATGCCCACCAGCACGCAGAGCGCCACGAGGATCTCCACCGGCACTTTCATGTAGCGCGGCGGTTCGTGGGGCGGGAATTTCGGCAGCGGCTTGGGCTCGCCATTGAAGAACACGTCATGGACGAAGCGCAGGGAGTAGGCCACCGAGAACACCCCGGCCAGGGTCGCACCCACCGGCAACAGCCAGTACAGGCCACCGAGGGTTTCCTGGCTGAGGGTTTCGCCGAAGAACATCTCCTTGCTTAGGAAGCCGTTGAGCAGCGGCACCCCCGCCATCGCCAGGGAGGCGACCATGGCCAGCGCCGCGGTATGCGGCAGGTAGCGCCACATGCCGTTGATCAGGCGCATGTCGCGGCTGCCGGTCTCGTGGTCGATGATCCCCGCCGCCATGAACAGCGACGCCTTGAAGGTGGCGTGGTTGATGATGTGGAACACCGCCGCGACGTTGGACATGGGCGAGTCCAGGCCGAACAGCAGGGTGATCAGGCCCAGGTGGCTGATGGTCGAGTAGGCCAGCAGGCCCTTGAGGTCATGCTGGAACAGCGCCAGGGTCGCGCCCAGCAGCAGGGTCGACAGCCCGCTCAGGCTCACCAGGTAGAACCACCAATCGGTGCCGGCCAGGGCCGGGTAGAGGCGCGCCAGGAGGAAGACCCCGGCCTTGACCATGGTCGCCGAGTGCAGGTACGCGGACACCGGGGTCGGCGCCGCCATCGCATGGGGCAGCCAGAAGTGGAAGGGGAACTGCGCGGACTTGGTCAGCGCGCCCAGCAGCACCAGGCACAGCAGCACCGGATAGAGCGCGTGGGCACGGATGATGTCACCCGCCGCCAGCACGTCGGTCAGCTCGAAGCTGCCGGCCACATGCCCCAGCAGGAGGATTCCCGCCAGCAGTGCCAGGCCGCCGGCACCGGTCACCGTCAGCGCCATGCGCGCGCCCTTGCGGGCATCCGAACGATGGCCCCAGAAGCCGATCAGCAGGAAGGACGACAGGCTGGTGGCCTCCCAGAACACCAGCATCAGCAGCAGGTTCTCGGAGAGCACCACGCCGAGCATGGCGCCCATGAACAGCTGCAGGAAGGCGAAGAAGCGGCCGATGGGCTCGCGCTCGGACAGGTAGTAGCGGGCGTAGAGGATGACCAGCAGGCCGATGCCGAGGATCAGCAGTGCGAAGAGGAACCCCAGGCCATCCAGGCGCAGGCTGAAATTCAGGCCCAGCCCCGGCAACCAGGGCAGCACCAGCTTCAGGGTTTCCCCACCCAGCACGGCAGGGGCCTGCATCAGCAGCAGGATCAGCCCGGCCAGCGGTGCGAAGGCGGCCGCCAGTGACGACTGGTTGCGTCCCAGGCGTTCGGCGAGCAAAGGCAACAGAGCGCCCAGAAAAGGCAGCGCGACAATCAGCGCCAGAAACATCGATGACCCTCCCTAACTAGGCCCCGTCCAGCGCTGAAGTCCGGCAAGGCGAAACTCGACGATTATCCATAACTATCGATTGCCGGACATGCATTGAATTATTTCAAAAAACTAGCGAAACCCGTCTCCCTGAAACGACGACGGCTGCCCCATGAGGGGCAGCCGCGTCGGGAAGGCAGCGATGCAGACTGGAGACGAAACGGGGCCGATTCGCTCCTGCAGGCGAACCGGGATCAGTGGGAAACGCGGCTGGTACCGTTGACGGTCATGATGCGAACGCGCTCGCCTACACGGAAAATCTCGTTTTCCTGTACTTCCTGCACATAGGCACGCATGGAGCCGTCGTCTTCGCGAACGGTGATCTCGACGCCCTGGGTACGGGTCAGGCCTTCTTCGGTCGCAGCGCCCAGCAGGCCACCGGCAACCGCACCGATCACGGCCGCTACCACGCTGCCACGCCCGCCACCGATGGCACTGCCGCCAACACCGCCGACGACCGCACCGGCGCCTGCGCCGATCGGGGTCTTGGTGCCTTCGATCTTCACCGGACGCAGCGATTCGATGGTGCCCATGCGCACGGTCTGCACCTGGCGTGCTTCGTCGCGCGAATAGGTGTCTCCGGTCAGGCTCGACTGACAGCCGCCCAGAAGCATCGCTACAGCGGTGAACGAAGCGACTAGCAGAACGGATTTACGCATAGCATTTCCTCCAGATTGGATGCTCGTCCATTAGACTCCGCAGCGGCGGAAACTGTCACCCGGCGCCGGAACAAACTGCCGACCCGTTCAGTTTCCATACAGACTCATCACTCGGACAACGCCAAAGCGCCCGGGTGCCGCCAGAGCAAGGGTAGTTCATGGATTACTTCATCATCGTCACCACCACCGCCGCGGGGCTGTATTTCCACTGGTGGATCTACGTGCGCATCAAACGCTGGATGGACCGTGACCTGGCGCTGTCCCTCGCCGGCGCGGACGCCGCTCGCCGCGACTACATGCTCAAACAGCTGCAGGCCGCCCGCCGCGAGAAGGTCAAGCGCAAGGACCTGCCCGCCTGGCTGGAGCGCGCCGCCCAGCGCTACCCCGGGGCCTGAACCCGCCCTGCCAGGGCCCAGAGCCGGGCGATATCGGCGGCACGCGCCTCCAGTTCATCACCGGCCACGGTCATCGCCCGCTCCAGCGTCATCGGCCCGGGCACCAGGCTGAAAGCCGCCTCGATACCCGCCTCGTGCAGCCGCTGGTAGCCCTCCCCCAGGCTGCCCGCCAGGGCGATGACCGGCACACCGGCAGCCCGTGCGACACGCGCCACGCCCACCGGCGTCTTGCCATGCAGGCTCTGGGAATCCAGGCGCCCTTCCCCGGTGATCACCAGGTCGGCGCCTTGTACCGCCTCGGCCAATCCAGCCAGCTCGGCCACCAGTTCGATCCCCGGACGGAAACGCGCCCCGAGGAAGGCCCGGGCAGCGAACCCCAGCCCACCGGCCGCGCCGACGCCGGGCTGCTGGCTGTGATCCTCTCCCAGCGCCTGAGCGACCACTTGTGCATAACGTTGCAGCGCCCCGTCGAGCTGCTCGACCTGTGCCGGGCTCGCGCCCTTCTGCGGGCCGAAGACATGGGAGGCGCCACGGGGACCACAGAGGGGGTTATCCACATCCGCCGCCACTTCGAACTGCACGCTGGCGAGGCGCGTGTCCAGGCCGCCGCGATCGATCCGCGCCAGGTCGGCCAGCGCCGCGCCACCGGGAAGCAGCTCGCGCCCTTCGGCATCCAGCAGGCGCAGCCCCAGGGCCTGCATGAGGCCGGCCCCGCCATCGTTGGTGGCGCTGCCACCCAGGCCGAGGATGATGCGCGTGGCACCCGCGTCCAGGGCCTGGCGGATCAGCTCACCGGTGCCGAAGCTGCTGGTGCGGCTGGCGTCCCGGCTGCTGGAAGGAACCAGGTGCAAGCCACTGGCAGCGGCCATTTCGATGATGGCGCCGCCCTCCCCCAGCCAGCCCCAGTGCGCCTCGACTGCATCCCCCAGGGGCCCGCGCACGGTCGCCGTACGGCGCTCGCCGCCACTGGCCGCGAGCACGGCGTCCACCGTGCCCTCGCCGCCATCGGCCATGGGCCGCAGCAAGACCTGGGCCGCCGGAAATACCGACGACCAGCCGCGCCCGATGGCGGCAGCCACCTCGGGCGCGCTCAGGCTTTCCTTGAAGGAATCGGGAGCAATGACGACTTTCATCCAACCACCTCGGCCCATGACCTTCGGATACGAAGGCCATAGTGAGGCTCAGCGGCGGTCAGGGTGCAAGGCGTTCGAACATCCACTGGCCATCGACCAGGCGGTAGTTGAGGCGGTCGTGCAGGCGACTCGGGCGGCCCTGCCAGAACTCGACGCGCTCCGGCAGCAGGCGGTAGCCGCCCCAGTGCGGCGGGCAGGTGGGCGCCAGGTTGAGGAAGCGTCGCTCGGTCTCGGCGAGCAGTCGCTCCAGCTCGGCGCGGTCGGCGATCACCCGGCTCTGGGGTGAAGCCCAGGCACCGATGCGACTGCCCAGCGGGCGCACCTGGAAATAGGCGTCCGACTCTTCGGCGGTGACCCGCTCCACCCGGCCTTCGATGCGCACCTGGCGCTCCAGGCTGGGCCAGAAGAAGGTCATGGCAGCGAACGGGCGGGCCGCGAGCTGCTCGCCCTTGGCGCTGTCGTAGTTACTGAAGAAGGTGAAGCCCCGCGCATCGAGCCCCTTGAGCAGGAGCACCCGGCAATGCGGGCGGCCGTCGGCGTCGACGGTCGCCAGGGTCATGGCGTTGGGCTCGACCGGCAGCTGCTCGGTCTTCACCGCGTCACCGAACCATTGCTGGAACAGGGCGAAAGGCTCCTGGGGAGCCTGGGCTTCGCTGAGGCCGTCGCGGGTGTAGTCGCGACGCATGTCGGCGAGGGTCTGGGTCATCTCGGCGTCCTGCAAAAGGAAAGGCCTAGCTTACCCAAGCAAGGCTCATTTGCCTTGATCTGCCGCAACCACCTGCTGGGCCACCTTCGGCGGCTGGTTGTAGCGGGCCAGCAGGGCGACCAGGGTGTCCTGCGGGGTGAGGAGGATTTCCACGCGGCGGTTCAGGGCGCGGCCGTCCTTGCTGTCGTTGGCGGCACGGGGCATGTCGGAGCCGACGCCCTTGAGCGACAGGCGGTCCCGCTGCAGGCCACTGAGGCGGAAGATCGCCGCCACGGCCTGGGCGCGCTCCTGGCTGAGCTTGCGGTTGAGGGCGTCCTCGCCAGAGCTGTCGGCATGGCCGAGGACCAGCACGCCGGTCTTGGGATCGCCTTCCACCAGCTTGGCGACACGGCTGAAGGGGCCGAGGGTGATGGGCAGCAGCATGCTGGGGCGGTCGGGGTTGAAGGAGCCTTCCACCGGCGCGGTGACCACCAGCAGGTTGTCGCGGCGCTCCACTTCCAGCTTGCTGTCCTTCACCGCCTCGCGCAGGCGCGGCTCGTACTGGTCCAGCCAGGCCTGGGTGAGCTTCTGGTCGACCTTGGGCACCTCGGCCTTGGCCACCTTGTCGTCGCTGCCACCGAACGGCCACCACCAATGGCTGGTGCCGCTGTTCTGCGCGTGGGCTTCCGCAGCCGGCTTGTCGTGGCTGAAGGTGCTGCAACCGGAAACGGTCATGCAGAGGATCAAGGTGGACGACTTGAGCAGCTTCATCGCGGGGCCCCCGTAACAGGTAAAAGGAGAAGGCGATACGCCATCGCATGATGGCGCATCAATCTCAGGTACAGGCTGAAATTCTGGACGCAACCCCTTCATCCGCAAAGGGATATTCCGTGCAACTGACGAGCGGTTCCGCTACAGGCAGCTCGCCAGGGTGCGGGCCAGATGCTGGGCGCGCGGGTCCATCAGCACATAGGGGCCGAGGGTGTTGGTGACGAAACCGAAGGCGACCTCGCGCTCCGGGTCGGCGAAACCGATGGAGCCACCGGCACCGGGGTGACCGAAGGCCAGGCGGCCCATGCCGTAGGTGGCGTTGGCCACGTCCGGCTGGTCGAGCATGCAGCCCAGGCCGAAGCGGGTGCGGGTCAGCAGGGTGCGGTCGTCACCGATGGCGTGCTCGCGGGTGAGTTCGGCGAGCAGCGCGGAGTCGAGCAACTGGCCGTCCAGCAGGCCGGCGTAGAAGCCCGCCAGGCTGCGGGCATTGCCGTGGCCGTTGGCCGCCGGCTGCTGCATGCGCCGCCATTCCGGCTTGTTGGTGCTGGTCATGATCGACGGCGGGTTGGTGAAGGCGCGGGTACTGAGGGAGGTGGGCTCGGTCATCATGCACTTGAGCAGGCGCTGGGCCGAGGCATCGCCCATGTTGCCCTTGGCGCGGGCGATGTGGGCCACGCGGTGGAACTCGGCGTCGTCCAGGCCGACGTGGAAATCCAGCCCCAGGGGGCGGGCGATGCGGGCGGCGATGGATTCACCCGGGCCACGGCCATCGGCCAGGCGGATCGCCTCACCGGCCAGCCAGCCATAGGTGATGGGGGCGTAGCCGTGCTCTTCGCCGGGCGTCCACCAGGGCTCCTCGGCGGCCAGGGCGGCGGTCATCGCCTGCCAGTCGTAGAGCGCTTCGGCCGGCAGCGGCTGGCGGATCGCCGGCAGGCCGGCGCGGTGACTGAGCAGCTGGCGCAGGGTGATGCGCTCCTTGCCGGCGGCAGCGAACTCGGGCCAGTAGCGGGCCACGGGGACATCCAGCTCGAGCTTGCCCTCGTCCACCAGCTGCAACGCGGCGACGGCGGTGAAGGTCTTGGTGCAGGAGAACAGGTTGAGGATGGTGTCGGTCTGCCAGGCTTCCTGGCCGTCCTTGTCGGCCACCCCGGCCCAGAGGTCGAGCACGGTCTCGCCGCCCACCTGGACGCAGAGCGCGGCGCCGCGCTCCTGGGAGTCGTCGAACAGGGCGGCGAACGCGTCGCGCACCGCTTCGAAACGCAAGTCGAAGTAACCCTGGGTCTGCACCGGCACTCTCCTCGGAAAAAAATGACGGCGGCATTGTTACCAATGCCGCCGTCCTTTGGGAACCTCGCCGAAGTTCGGCGCAGGGTCCATCGGTCAGTCGAATGACTCAGGATGCATCAGGCGCATCCTGCTTCTGCGCCGGGTCGGTCTCGACCTTGGGCGCCGGGTCCGGCTTGGGCGTGGCTTCGTCGGTGGGCTTGCCGACGGGCTTCTCCGATTGCTCGGGCTGCTCGGCAGGCGTGGGCGCAGCGGGCTTGGCTTGCGGTTTGGCCTCGGGCTTCGGCTCGGGTTTCGGCTCAGGCTTGGCTTCGGGCTTGGCGGCAGGCGCCGCGGCGGGCTTCTGCTCAGGCTTGGCCGCAGCCTTCTCCGCCGGCTTGTCGGCCGGTTTGGCTTCTGCGGGCTTGGCTTCGGCGGGTTTGGCCAGCTGTGCGGCGACATCCAGGTTGGCCTTGCGCACCGCCTTGATGAAGCCGTCGTAGGGACGGTCGGTGATACCCACCAGGCCGAGGTGGCCGTTCTCGCCGTCGAGCAGGCGGCCGCTGGCCGGCTGGTCGAGGTACTGGAACCAATGGGCGCCGACGATCAGCTTCTCCTCCAGGGCCTTCTTGAGGAAGTTGGCGTAGGCCGGGCCGCGCTCCTCTTCCTTGTAGACCTCGGCGACGCCGCCCCAGAACGGGCCGCGATCGCGGGAGCCGAAGTGGAACTCGGTGACCATCAGCGGCTTGTCCAGCTTGCGCAGGTACTCGAAGTCGTACCCGTGCTGCGGCTCGCGGGTATAGAAGTTGAAGCTCAGCACGTCGCAGTACTGGGCGCAGGACTCCACCGCCTCCGGCACGCTGCCGGCGAAACGGCCGCCCAGCAGCAGGTGGTTCGGCGCGTGCCACTTCATCGACTCGGCGATGGTCTTGAAGTAGGTGTCGGCGAAGAAGCGCTGGAATCGCTTGAGGTCTTCCTCGATGGCCGGGTGCTCGGGGTTCGGCAGCGGCGCCTCGAAGCCCGGGTCCTCCATCAGCTCCCAGGCCGGTAGCTCGATGCCCCAGGCCTGGGACAGGCCCTGCTGGTTGCGGTACTTGTCGCGCAGCTGCTTGAGGAAGGCACGCTTGGCCGGTACGTCGGTGGTCAGGCGCAGGGTGCCGTAGGCCAGGGCGTAACGGGATTTCGGATCGCCACCGGGGCCGGCCCAGGCCAGTTCGTTGTCGGCGAAGTAGCCGATCAGCCAGGGGTCGTCGCGGTGGTCGCGGGCGGCGATGGCGATGGCACGTTCGGCGGCCATGGCGAAGCGCGGGTCGAAGGGGTCAGGCATGCCGCCCCACCAGTCGAGACCGGTGCTGATGGTGGCGTAGTCGCCATGGATCGACAGCGGGATGGTGTAGGGCATGCGCTGGCTGGTGTTGAACTCGCCCGCGCTCCAGTTGCCGACGGTGTTGAAACCCCAGCCCTTCAGGCGCGCGATGCTGTGGTCGACCCAGCGGGCCTTGTCCTGCTTGCCGTAGGTGCGTTCGAGGTTGGCGCCGTAGAAGTCGTACCAGCGGCCGTGGTCGAAATTACGACCCTTGGTGGAGCCGGTGTCGCGGCGGCTGTCGCCATTGCCGTACCAGGCGGCCAGGGGCTCGCCGTCCTTGGGCAGCGCGGTGAACATCGCCTCGCGGCCTTCGACGTAGGTCTGGCTGTGCTCGGGGGTGACGGCGTTGACGCCGAGGGAATAGAAGGGATGGCCGTCCGGGGTCACCAGGTACCAGCGGTCGTCGCGCTTCTCGGTGCGGAAGAAGCCCTTGGCCTCGAAGCTCGGGCCGGCCAGCCAGCCGCCGTAGGGGTCCTGCTCGGGCAGCTTCTTCTGCCAGTCGTCGAGCTGCTTCTGCTCCTGCTGGGCAGCGCTCTTGAGCTGCTCGTCGTTCTTGATCTTCTCCGGCCAGTCGCCGCGGGTGTACTGCCCGTAGGTGTCGATCAGGCCTTTGTAGTAGTCGTCCTGCAGGCTCTTCTCAGCGGTGCCGAAACGGCCCAGGAGGACGCTCTGCACGGCGTTGGGGTGGTCGAGGGACAGGGTCACGGCGCTGACCTTGGTCAGGTCCAGCTCGCCTTCCACCTCGGTGGCCAGCAGGTAGCGCTTGCCGTCGCGGCTCCAGGGTTGCGGCGGCGCGGCGCGCAGGCCGTGGGCACGGGGAGAGGTGGCGGTGAGCGGCACCAGCAGCGTCTGCGCCGGGCCGGCCGGCAGGGCCAGGCGGGTGCGCACGGTCTTGCCGTCGGCGCTTTCGATGGTCACGTCCAGGGTCAGGGCCCAGTCCATGGCGCTCTGCAGGCGCAGGCTCATGGCGCCGGCCTTGCTCCAGTCCCAGGTGCCGTTCTGCGGTGCGAGGCGCAGGCTGGGCTTGTCGGCCTGGTTGAAATTGAGACGGCGGAGGATTTCGCCCTCGGGCGTGTTCTCGGCGGTCACGCTGGGCAGGCCCGCGTCCTGGGTGGTGACGGTGACGGAGTCCAGCGGGCGTACGAAGTTGAACAGTGTCTCGGCCTGTACCGCCGTGCTCAAGCCACCGATGGCGAGGAGGATGGGCAGCAGCAGCGCTGGTTTGGTTCTGGATGACATGAAACCGATTCCCCACATGAAGTCAGTGCATAGACAGCGGAATGGGCGAATGTTGCCCGCGATCTGCAAAACCGTGCCCGCGCAAGCCGGCAATGATCGCAGAGGCGGGCCCGGCGTCAAGCGCCGCGGTGGTCTGTTTCAGCCGATCTCACGGCGGAAGGGCGGCAGCGCGTTGAGAATCGCCTTGCCATAGCGCTGGGTGACGACCCGGCGGTCGAGCAGGGTGATGGTGCCGCGGTCGGACTCCGTGCGCAGCAGGCGACCACAGGCCTGTACCAGACGCAACGAGGCGTCGGGCACGGCGATCTCCATGAAGGGGTTGCCGCCCCGCGCCTCGATCCATTCCGACAGCGCGGCTTCCACGGGGTCGTCGGGCACGGCGAAGGGGATCTTGGCGATCACCACGTGCTCGCAATAGGCACCGGGCAGGTCGACGCCCTCGGCGAAGCTGGCCAGGCCGAACAGCACGCTGGTCTCGCCGTCGTCCACCCGCTGCTTGTGCTTGTTCAGGGTCTCCTGCTTGGACAGGTTGCCCTGGATCAGCACGCGCTTGCGCCAGTCGCGGTCGAGGCCGTCGAAGACGTCCTGCATCTGCTTGCGCGAGGCGTAGAGCACCAGGGTGCCGCGCGAGCCTTCGACCAGCTGCGGCAGGTCGCGGATGATCGCCGCGGTGTGGGCGGCGGCATCGCGCGGGTCGGCCTTGAGGTCCGGCACCTTGAGCACGCCGGCATCGGCGTGGTGGAAGGGGCTGGGCACCATGGCGGTAACGGCCTTCTTCGGCAGGCCGGCACGCATGCGGTAGCGGTCGAAGGTACCGAGTGCGGTGAGGGTCGCGGAGGTCACCAGGGCGCCGTAGGCGACGTTCCACAGGTTCCGCCGCAGGGTTTCGGCGGCGAGGATCGGGCTGGCGTTGACCTCGATGTCGTAGGCCGAGCCGAACTCGGCCAGGGTCAGCCAGCGCGCCATGGGCGGGCTTTCTTCCGGGTCTTCGGCGGTGAAGGCGGTCCACAGCTCCCAGTTGCCCTGGGCGCGGGTCTGCAGGCTGCCGAACAGCGGGTACCACTCCTCGGCCTGGTGGCTGGCGATGCCGACGCCGGCCTCCCCGTCCATGGCTTCCTTGAGCAGTTCGGTGAGCCGGGTGAAGACGTCGTTGAGCTTGGCGAAGCCCTTCTTCAGCTCGATGCCCATTTCGATCAGGTGCTCGGGCACCACGCCGGCCTCGAAGCGGTGGCGCGGGCGTTCGCGGCCTTCCATGTCTTCGCCGGCACGGAAGTCGGCGACCTCCTCGCAGGCGGTGAACATGAACTGCTGCTGGGTACGCAGCTCGCGCGCCAGCTCCGGTACGTTCTCGATCAGGCGGCCGAGGTCGCCCGGCAGCGGGTGCTGGGCGAGGAGCTTGGTGAGGTTCTTGGCCACCGTCTCCAGCCAGTCGGCGGTGGAGCGCAGGCGGGTGAAATGGGCGAAGTGGCCGATGGCCTTGTCCGGCAGGTGGTGGCCTTCGTCGAACACATAGACGGTTTCGCGCGGGTCCGGCAGCACCGCGCCGCCGCCCAGGGCCAGGTCGGCGAGGACCATGTCGTGGTTGGTGACGATCACGTCCACCTTGGTCATGCCCTCGCGCGCCTTATAGAAGGCGCACTGCTGGAAGTTGGGGCAATGGCGCTTGGTGCACTGGCTGTGGTCGGTGGTGACGCGGGCCCAGTCCTGGTCCTCGATGGCCTCGGGCCAGGAGTCGCGGTCGCCGTCCCAGCGGTTGCCGGCGAGTTTCTCGATCATCTGGTTGAGCAGCTTCTGGCCGCTCTCGTCGACGTCGATGCGGAAGCCTTCATCGGCGAACAGCTGGGCGGTGGCGTTCTGCGCCTGGCCGTCCTGCAGCAGCATGTCGAGCTTGGACAGGCACAGGTAGCGGCCACGCCCCTTGGCCAGGGCAAAGCTGAAGTTGAGGCCGCTGTTGCGGATCAGGTCGGGCAGGTCCTTGTGGACGATCTGCTCCTGCAGCGCCACCGTGGCGGTGGCGATCACCAGACGCTTGCCGGCGGCCTTGGCCGAGGGGATGGTCGCCAGGCTGTAGGCGACCGTCTTGCCGGTGCCGGTGCCCGCCTCCACCGCGACCACGGCGGGCTCGCCATCGCGATGGCCTTCGTCGTCGGTCTTGATGGCGCCCAGCACCTTGGCCACTTCGGCGATCATCAGGCGCTGGCCATAGCGGGCCTTGAGCCCCTTGGCTTCGAGAAAACGGGAGTAGGCGCCCTGGATCTGGGACTTGAGTTCGGTGCTGAGCATGGATTCTTGCGGGCGCGAAAGGCTGGATAAATTTTCAGTACTTTAACAGGGCGGCTATCATAGCGCGCCTTGTTTCCGACTGGAGAAAACCCGATGACACCCTTCGCCGCCCTCTGCGCCGTCCACGTCCTCGCCGCCCTGGTGTGGGTCGGCGGCATGTTCTTCGCGTGGATGGTGCTGCGCCCCGCCGCCGTCCAGGCGCTCGACGCGCCGGCACGGCTGAAGCTGTGGGTGGAAGTGTTCCGCCGCTTCTTCCTCTGGGTCTGGGTGGCGGTGGTGCTGCTGCCGGTGAGTGGCGTGGGCATGATGCACATGCGCTTCGCCGGCTTCGACGGTGCGCCGCGCTACGTGCACATCATGATGGGCCTGTACATCGCCATGCTGGCGCTGTTCCTGCGGGTCAACGCGCTGCAGCTGCCCGAGCTGCGCCGCGCCGTGGCCGCCGAGGACTGGCCGGCAGGCGGTGCGGTACTGGGCCGCATCCGCCGCCTGGTGGGCATCAACCTGCTGCTGGGTCTGTTCCTGGTGGCGATCGCTGCGGCGCGCCCGAATTTCTAAAAACTACCTGCGTTGCCATTGCTGCGTTAAAAACAGGCTCAACGTGCTCATTTACACTGCGTAAACTGCGCTTTTCGCCTGTTTTTGCCTTGCACTGACGGCCTCGCCTACGTCTTTAGAGGTGCCCTGAGGACGCGGCGCAGCGATTCTTCGAGCGCTTACTCGATACGCACCACATCGAGCTGGCCGGCAGCACCCGCGCTGCCCGGCTGGCCCGGTTGCCCCGGGCGGCCCTTGGCGCCGGCGTCGGTGCGGTAGAACAGGCAGCCCTTGGCGGAACCGCCACTGCCCGCAGCGCCGGCTTCACCTGCCGGGCCACCGGCACCGCCTTCCAGGCGCACCTTCACCTGCTCGACGGGGAAGTCCGTCGGCACTTCCAGGCGGATATGGCCACCCGCGCCGCCGGCCTGGCCGTCACCGCCGTTCTGGCCGTCATAGCCACGGCTGGCACTGCCCCAGAGGCAGCCGCCGGCATCGCCATCGGCACCGGCGAGCCCGCTGTAGCCGGGCGTTCCGATGCCACCGCGGACATCCAGGGTGATCTCGTCCACCCGCACCTGCTCCAGGCGCAGGCTCAGGTCGCGCCCTGCGCTGGCGCCTTTCTTCATGCTGCCGGCCGCGCCGGACGCGGTGATGTGGCCACCGGTGCCGATCTCGCCCTGGCGCACCACCAGGCTGAAGGGCTGGTCGGACGGGGCGATGCCGATGCGCGCGTCGCGGCCCATCACCAGCTCGCCAATGCGCAGCTCGGTGACGCTGGCCGGGATCACCAGGGTGCCGTAATCGTTGACCACCACGCGGTCGAGGCTGAGGGAGCCGACCCGTGCCGGCAGTTTGAGCAGGCTGTTGGCATCGACGCTGACGCCGCTTTCGGCCAGGACGACAGGGCTGGCCAGCAGGGCCAGGAGGCAGTACTTACGCATGTTCGCGGCCTCCCTGGGAACGGGGCAGGCCGAGCAGGTGGAAGACGCCGAACAGCAGCAGTTGCAGGCGGTCATTCCAGGGACGCGGGCGGCCACGCAGCTGGCCGTTGCACACCACCAGTTCCAGCAGGTGCAGGCCGAGCACCAGGGCGGCGACGGCGTTGAGCAGTGACGCGAATGGTCGGGCAAACGGCTCGATCAGATTGGCCAGCACCGCCAGCCAGAACACCAGGGCAACCAGCTTGCCCACCCCCAGGAAAAGTTTCATGCCACCCCCCTCTGTTTTTTTAGTCCGCCGACCTTACTCCTCGTCATCGTCGCTGCCAAATGGCGGGCAGAAAGAAGGGGCCACGAGGGCCCCTTCGGTGTTGCACCGGGTGTTCAGCGAGCGACGTGGATCTCCACGCGGCGGTTCTGCGCGCGCCCGGAATCCGTGCCGTTGTCCGCCACCGGCTGGCTTTCGCCCTGCCCTTCGGTGGTGACCTTGTCCGCCGGGACGCCCTGGCTGATGAGGTAATCCGCCGCACTCCTGGCACGCCGTTCCGAAAGCCCCTGGTTATAGGTATCGGAACCGACGCTGTCGGTGTGCCCCACGACCTTGACGCTGACCATGGCGGCCCCCGTCAGGCGTGTAGCGACATCATTCAGCTGTGTCTTCGCGTCACTGGTGAGCTCGGCGGAGTCGAAGGCGAACAGCACCTTGCCCTGGTCGCTGAGCACGATGACTTCGCTCTGCGGTGCGGGAGCTGGAGGAATGGGCTCCTCGGCCTTGACCACGGCCGGGTAGGTCTTCTGCGGACAGCCATTGTGGTTGACCTGGGTCCCGGCTGGAGTATTGGGGCACGTATCACGGCGGTCGAAGACCCCGTCACCGTCCTCGTCGCCATCCTGGGCGTAACAGATCAGACCGCCGACGATGGCACCTGCAACGGCGCCTCCACCGGCCCAAGCGGAACTCTCGATAGCGCCCAGCCCACCGCCGGCCAGACCGCCAATCGCACTGCAAAGAGGCCAGTTCCCCTGGTTGAGCGGCGCGTCGCCCGTACTGGACGTCGAGGCGCAACCCGAGAGAACACTGCCGACCAGAAGAAGTAGAGCAGCCCGTGAGAAGGTTCTCATGGTGAGGGATCTCCTGTGTCACCGGTCCCATACCGGTAACACAGGAGTAAAGACCCGCCCGTCACGGCGCACAAGCCGCGCGCCGCAACGGCTGCGGGATTCAGCGGTCGATGAGGATTTCCACCCTGCGGTTCAGCGCGCGGCCGTCGGCCGTGCCGTTGTCAGCGACAGGCTGGCTTTCGCCCGCACCACTGACGCCGGCGATGCTGCCCTTGGGTATGCCGGTCGAGACCAGGTAGTCCGTCACGGAATGGGCGCGCTTCTCGGAGAGTTTCTGGTTGTAGCTGTCGCTGCCGACGCTGTCGGTGTGACCGGTGATGGTCAGCTTGGCGGTCGGGGCCTCGTTGCGCAGGCGGCTGGCGATGGTGTCCAGCTTGGCCTTGTCGGCCGGGTCCAGCGCGGCGGAGTCGAAGGCGAACAGCAGGTCACGGACGACGATGGTCTCGTCCTCGACCACCACCACTTCCTCGACCTCTTCCACTACGGCGGGCTCGGGCGGGCAGCCGTTCGCATCCACCTGTACGCCCGGCGGAGTGCCCGGGCACTTGTCACGACTATCCGGCACGCCATCGCCATCCTCGTCGCCATCGCCATGCGCCCAGCAGTAACCGGCAGCCAGGCCGCCGCCGAGCAGCGCGCCCCAACCCGCCCAGGAACTGCTTTCAATCGCACCCAACGCTGCACCGCCTACACCGCCTACTGCTGCACACTTGGGCCAGTCGGTCTTCTGCAGGCCGGCGCAACCGGTCAGCAGGGTCGACACAAGTAGCAAGGGTATTGCTGTCCTTGTGATGCTCATATGCATGTCTCCTCGTGATATCGGCCTTTGGAAACCGATAACCTGGCAGTAAAGACGGGTGATTAAAAAACCGCCAGCACTAGGCCAGCAGCGGGCGGCAGGCTAGTCTTCGCAAACTTGTCCGAGGATTTTCGATGACTGCCAGCTTCTCCTCCCGCACCCCGCAACAGGCCCTCGCCGCCCTGCTCGACCGCTATGCACCGGCCCGCCTGCTGCTGGTGGGCAACTCCCCGCTCCCGGCCCTGGAAGCCTTCGCCAGCGCCCACCCCGACAGCCAGGTGGTGCAGGTGCCCGCCGGCTCGCTGCCGGCCGAACAGGCGGCGCAACGCTTCGACCTGGCGCTGGTCGCCGACTGCCTGGAACACCTGCCCAAGCGCACCGCCCTGGAGCTGCTGGGCGGCATCCGCAACCTCAACGCCAGCCGCATCGCCGTGCTGGTGGACCTCGGCGCCTGCGACTGGACCGACACGGACTTCTTCGCCCTGGCGTTGCAGGCCACCGAACGCTTCCAGCGTGATGACCAGGTGCTCAACCTGTTCACCTATGACCTGCGCGAATACAAGCAGGTGCCCGACTGGCTGAACGCGAAGTTCTGGGCCAACCCCGAGAACTTCGGCAAGTACTGGTGGTGATGCCATGAGCGCAAGTACCTGCCCCTGCGGCAGCGGCAACCTCCTCGACCTGTGCTGCGGCCGTCACCACGGCGGCCACCCCGCCCCCAGCGCCGAGGCGCTGATGCGTTCGCGCTACAGCGCCTATGTGCTTGGCCAGGTGGATTATCTGGTGGAGACCACCCTCCCCGCCCAGCGCGAGGGCCTGGACCGCGAGGCGATGAAGGCCTGGAGCCTGCAAAGCACCTGGCTGGGCCTGGAGGTGGAAGCCTTCGAGCTGCTCGGCGGCAAGCCCGAGCACGCACTGGTCACCTTCGTCGCCCGCTGGCACGACCAGGCCGGCGAGCACAGCCACCGCGAGCGTTCGTCCTTCGTGCAGAACGACGGGCGCTGGTACTTCATCGACCCGACCGTGGAAACCAAGGCCGGGCGCAACGACCCCTGCATCTGCGGCAGCGGGCAGAAATTCAAGAAATGCTGTGCGGGGTACCTCTGACCGAGCGCCCCGCCCCGGAAGGATTCGCCAACCGACAACAAGGAGATGTCCATGCGCATGCGCACCCTGCTCGTCCCGCTTCTCGCGGGCCTCGCCGGCCTCGCCCAGGCTGCTGAAGTCCAGGTCAGCCTGGGCAGCCAGGAACGGGTCACCCGCCTGTTCGCCTACCCCAACAACTGCAACGTCATCTGTTACCGCGACTGGACCCTGGAGCAGACCGTCGAGCACTACCTCGGGCAGAGCCTGAAGCGCGATGGCATCGCCGGCGGCCAGGTCAAGGTGGGCCGCGACGACAAGGGCCTCTACGCCCGCTTCAGCGGCGTGCCCGCCGACTACGGCGTGCCCCTGGTGCAACTGCTGGACAACGGCGACCTCGCCTACAAGGGCGCCAGCCAGCTCAACACCGACGGCAAGTGGCAGTACAGCTGGTACCTCTTCCTGCCCCTGGGCATGGCCCTGGAGAACCGCCGCAGCATCGAGCTGCTGCACTTCCCGCCGGACTACTCGCTGACCAAGGCCCAGGACTACCTGGAGTCGGCCACCACCGATCGCTGGGCCGACCTGCTGGTGCAGAACGGTGTCGCCACCGACGACACCCCCGGCTACCAGACCATCATCGACATCGCCCCCATCGCCGCCCCCGCCAGCGCCGGCAGCGACCTGGAAGGCGTCTACAGCTACTTCACCCCCTACCAGACACGCATGGTCGAGCAGCTCACCAAGGGCAAGCCGGCGCTGCCGATGGTGGCCTTCGGCGGCCCGGTGCGCAGCTGGATCAAGCAGCAGTACGGCACCACCATCGGCGTGCTCGGCCTCGGCACCATCAGCCCCACGCCCGAACAGAAGGTGCCGGTGCTGGGCAGCAACCACCCCAGCTACATCTGGTACGCCGCCGACCCGGAGAACTACGACGGCGACCAGGCCAAGGCCGACGCCACCGGGCTCAAGGTCATGGGCCAGGACCTCTCCGCCGCCTGCTGGCAGGCCGGCATGGGCAAGGACCACGCCGCCAACCCGAGCAACACCCTGGATAGCTGCAAGCAGAAGTGGCAGGTGACCGACAAGGTGCAGACCTGCGAGCTGTTCTACACCTCCATCCGCAAGCTGGACGCGGACAAGGCCAAGGAGAAGTGCACGGCATCCTGAAGCGCCGCCGCGCCTTCGCACCAATGAAAAGCCCGCCGATCGGCGGGCTTTTCACATCAGGCACTCACTCCTGCAGGCGCAGGTGCGAGATGTCCGGCGGCGGGCCGGCCGGAGCGGCCTTGGCCTGGCCCATGTCGCTGCCCACCGGAGCCAGGCTGAACTGGCTCAGGTCGACCTTGGGCGGCGTTGCATCGGCCTTGGCGTCCTGCAGGTCGGCACCCACCGGGGCGATGCCGAAGTCCGGCGCCTCCACATCGATGAAGGCCGCCATGTACTCGTCGCGCGGGGCCACCTTGAGGCGCCCCACTGCTGCCGGTTCGCCGGCCGGCTGGGCGACGGCGGCACGCACGGGGGCGGCCACCGGCTCCTCCGGCGGCGGTGGAGCCAGCTCCACCTCCTCGATCTCGACGTCCATCGACACCACGTCCACCACCGCACCGGCACGCTCAAGCGTTGCACGATATTTCTCGGCGGCAGCCTCATCGAGGTTGTTCTTGATCACGATGCGCCTGCCAGAGAACAGCATGGCGATACGTTGCGCGTCAGCCTGAAAGAGCTTGGCCATGTTGGCCTGCACCAGCTCCAGCCGGGCTCCCGGAACCAACTGGCCGGAGAAAGCGATCTCGTAGCGGCTCATGGTCACACTCCTGTCCGAAACAGACAGCAGTATGGCGCAGGTTTTTTTCTGCAAACAACAAGTTGCAGCCAAGCAGTTGCTTGTTACACTTGAGCGTCGATGGAGTAATGCAATGTTTTCTCAGGCGCAAACGATAAGAATTCTCAGCCTACTGATGTTACTGGCCCTACCTTTTTCGGGCATGACCGGATGTTCCACCTGGATGACCGGCGGTTTTCGCGATCCGGATGTACGGTTGGTGAAAGTCGATGTAATCAAGGCCAAGCTTCTCGAGCAGCAGTTCCTGCTGCGCTTCCGCGTGGACAACCCCAATGACGTCAGCCTGCCCGTTCGCGGCCTGGTCTATACCGTCCATCTCAACGACGTGAAGCTCGCCTCCGGCGAATCCAGCACCTGGTTCACCGTCCCGGCCAACGGCCATGAAACCTTCGATGTCCCGGTGCGCACCAACCTCTGGCGCCACATGAAGTACATCGTCAAGCTCCTGGAGAAACCCGACGAAGCCATTCGCTACCGCCTCGAAGGCGAAGTGAAGACCGGCCTGATGTTCGGCAAGAGCGTGCACCTCTCGCGCAATGGCGAGATAATCCCGGGCAACTACATCCCGGAGTGACGTTTCCATGAGTCAAGAACCCCATGTCCATGGCCCCGACTGCAACCACGACCATGATCATGACCACCACGATCACGGCCATGTGCACGGCCCGCACTGCAACCACGGCCCCCAGGAGCCGGTGCGCAACCCGCTGAAGGAAGTGGGCCGCAACGACCCCTGCCCTTGCGGCAGCGCGAAGAAGTTCAAGAAGTGCCACGGCGCCTGATCCGCGCCAGCACGACCAAGGCCCGTCTAGCACGGGCCTTTTCGTTGGTGCCGGGAATACTTTAGGCTGGCCACCCGCTTCAGGCGCCTCTAAAAACGTCGGCGAGGCCGTCAGCGCAAGGCAAAACAGGCGAAAAAGCGCAATTTACGCAGTGTAAATGAGTATTTTGATCGGACTCGCGCACGAGCCGGTTTTTAACGCCGCGATGACAACGCAGGCAGTTTTTAGAGGTGCCCTTCCTGAGGAGTCCCACCATGATTGATCTGTATTACTGGACCACCCCCAACGGCCACAAGATCACGCTGTTCCTCGAGGAGACCGGCCTCCCCTACCGGATCCACCCCATCAACATCGGCAAGGACGAACAGTTCCAGCCGCACTTCCTGAAGATCGCCCCGAACAACCGCATCCCCGCCATCGTCGACCACGCCCCGGCGGACGGCGGCGAGCCGCTGTCGCTGTTCGAGTCCGGCGCCATCCTGCTCTACCTCGCCGAAAAGACCGGCCGCTTCATCCCGCAGGACCTGCGCGGCCGCGAAGAAACCCTGCAGTGGCTGTTCTGGCAGATGGGCGGCCTGGGCCCGATGGCCGGGCAGAACCACCACTTCAACCGCTTCGCCCCGGAGAAGGTGCCCTACGCCATCCAGCGCTACGTGAAGGAAACCGCTCGCCTCTACGGCGTGCTCGACAAGCGCCTGGCCGACCGCCCCTTCGTCGCCGGCGCCGAGTACGGCATCGCCGACATGGCCATCTACCCCTGGATCGTGCCGCACAGCTTCCAGGAACAGGACCTCGACGACTTCCCCAACCTCAAGCGCTGGTTCCAGAGCATCCAGGCCCGCCCGGCCACCGTTCGCGCCTATGACCTGGTGGAAAAGATCAACCCCGCTGCCGCTAAAAAGTAGGGTCTCCGGCGCTTGCGCAGTGCGAGGCCGCTCTCTAACGTAGCGCGTTTGAAAACCGCTGCCTCTTCGGGAGATACCGCTCCATGGCCTCGCCTGCGCCCCAGCGCTTCCTGCCCCGCTTCTGCCTGGCCGCCGCCCTCGGCGCCATGGTCGCGCTCACTGGCTGCCAGTCCTGGCTCGACAGCCGCTATTCCGACAGCCTGCCGCCCACCTCCGGCTTCAAGCCGGTCAAGGGCCTGGCCCAGAGCGTCTCGATCCGCCGCAACCCGCTGGGCATGCCGCTGATCGAAACCACCACCTTCCACGACGCCCTGTTCACCATGGGCTACGTACACGCCACCGACCGCCTCAGCCAGATGATCGGCCTGCGCCTCATGGCCGAAGGCCGCCTGGCGGAAATGGCCGGCCCCGGCGTGCTGGATGTGGACCGCTTCATGCGCGCGGTGAACCTGCGCAAGAGCGCCGACATTCTCTACAAGAACGCCTCCCCGCGCCTGAAGTCCTTCTTCGAGGTCTACGCGCGTGGCGTCAACGCCTACCTCTTCCAGTACCGCGACAAGCTGCCGATGGACCTCGCCGAGTCCGGCTACAAACCCGCGTACTGGAAGCCCGAGGACTCGGTGCTGGTCTTCACCCTGCTGAATTTCGGCCTGGCGGTGAACCTGCAGGAAGAGATCGCCTCGCTGGTCATGGCGCAGAAGGTCGGGGCCGACAAGGTCGCCTGGCTGCTGCCCACCTACCCGGACGAGAACCTGCCGTTCGACGAGGCCGACAAGCTCAAGGGCCTCAATCTTGGCGGGCAGATCCAGGGCCTCGCCGCCATCGACCAGGCCGCCGGCGCACTGGCGGGCCTGAACATGCTCGGCGTCGCCGCTTCGAACAACTGGGCCATCGCCCCGGAACGCACGCGCAACGGCAAGAGCATCCTCGCCAACGACACCCACCTGCCGCTGGCGATGCCCTCGTACTGGAACTTCATGCAGATCCGTTCGCCGAAGTTCCAGGCCGCGGGCGTCACCATCGCCGGCGTGCCCGCCGTGGTCGCCGGCTACAACGGCAAGCTGGCCTGGGGCATGACCATGGTCATGGCCGACAACCAGGACCTCTACCTGGAGAAGGTCAAGCGCGAAGGCAGCCGCCTCTACTACCTGGCCGACGGCAAATGGCAGCCGGCCATCGAACGCAACGAAACCTTCTTCATCAAGGGCGAGCGGCCGATCCGCGAAACCCTCTACGAGACCCGCCACGGCCCGCTGCTCAACTCCGTGCTGGGCCAACGCAAGCACCCGCTGCAACCGATCGAGATCAAGAGCGGCCTGGGTATCGCCCTGAAGACCGCGCAGTTCGAAAGCGACCAGACCCTGGACGCCTTCTTCGACCTGTCCCGCGCGCAATCCGTCGAGCAGGCCAGCGAAGCGACCCGCTCGATCCGCGCCATCGGCCTCAACCTGCTCACCGCCGATGCCCAGCACATCGCCTGGCAGGTCACCGGCCGCTACCCCAACCGCCGCGAAGGCCGTGGCCTGATGCCCTCCCCCGGCTGGGACGGCCGCTACGAATGGGATGGCTACGCCGACCCCATGCTGCACCCCTACGACCAGGACCCGAGCCAGGGCTGGCTGGGCACCGCCAACCACCGCACCGTGCAGGGCGGCTACGGCGTACAGCTATCCAACTCCTGGTTCTACCCGGAGCGGGCCGAACGCATCGCCCAGCTCGCCGGCAGCGGCAAGCACGACACCCGCAGCACCATCGCCATGCAGTACGACCAGACCACGCCCTTCGCCGCCAAGCTCAAGGCGATGTTCGAAGACCCGGCCATGGCCCAGCCGCTCAAGCAGGCCATCGACGCCCTGCCCGCCGCCGAGCGCGACAAGGCCCGCGAAGCCCTGAGCCGCCTGCTGGCCTTCAACGGCGACCTGCGCCCGACCTCCACCGACGCGGTGTTCTACGAAGCCTTCCTGCAGGAAAGCGCCAAGCAGATATTCCAGGACGAGCTCGGCCCCGAAGGCAGCCCGGCCTGGCAGGCGCTGGTGGAAACCGCCAACCTCTCCTACTCCGCCCAGGCCGACCACCTGCTGGGCCGCGCCGACAGCCCGTTCTGGGACGACGTGCGCACCCCGCAGAAGGAAGACAAGCCCGCCATCCTCGCCCGCAGCCTGGCCGCCGCCGTCAGCTTCGCCGAAGGCAAGCTCGGTGCCGACCGCAAGGCCTGGCAATGGGGCAAGCTGCACAGCTACACCTGGGCCACCGAAACCACCAAGCTCGCGCCCTTCATGAGCGCCAGCCAGCGCACCGGGATCAACGCCATCCAGGGCTACCTGGACCGTGGCCCCTACCAGGCCGGCGGCGACATGAACACGCTGAACGTCTCGGCCTACGAATGGGGCAACAACTTCGACACCTGGCTGATCCCGGCCATGCGCATCATCGTTGACTTCGGCCAGCCGGAACCCATGATCGGGCTCAACAGCTCCGGCCAATCCGGCAACCCGGCCAGCCCCAACTACGCCGACGGCATCGACGCCTGGCTCAAGGCCCGCTATATGAGCTTCCCCTTCCAGTCGCAGAACCTCGACAAGGTCTACGGCACCAAGCGGCTGACGCTCACCCCGCAAAAATGATCGGCCGGGGCGGGAACTAACCGCCCCGCGGCTGTCTATGTAAGCGGACTTACTCCATAGATCACATCATTTTCAGGGCGCCCTCACCGGCGCCCTTTCTTTTGCCCGCGAAAGAGCCACCGCTGCTCCGTAGGTTGGGCCGAGGCACCAACCGACGAACGCAACCCGAACGTAGCCCGGGCTTCAGCCCGGGAATTGGCAAAAAGGGAGAGGGGAAAAATCAGAAGCAGCGGCCCATGCATTGCACACGGGCCGCTGTCGAAGGTCAGGACGCCTTCGGCTTCACCGGTGCCTTGGGCTCCGGCTTCTGGAAGGGGTACAGGTGCTGGAGCAGGATGCCGTCCGGAAGCGGCTTGCCGAAGACGCCGTAGCGGGTCGGCCATTCCTTGGGCGGCAGCTTGAAGGTGCCGAACACCATGTCGACGATCGGCAGGTGGATCGCGTAGTTCTTGTAGATGTAGTCCGGGTGCCGGGCGTGGTGCCAATGGTGGTAGCGCGGCAGCACCAGCAGGTAGTTGAACCAGCCGCCGTCGATGCGCACGTTGGCGTGGGCCAGCACCGCCTGCACGCCCACCAGGATCACGTAGGCATTCATCGCCTGGGGCGAGAAGCCCATCAGCATCAGCGGCACCAGCACCCCGGTGCGGGTCAGCAGGATTTCCACGAAGTGGATGCGCGAACCGGCCAGCCAGTCCATGGAGGTGCTCGAGTGGTGCACCGCGTGGAAGCGCCAAAGCCAGGGCACCACGTGATACAGGCGGTGCAGCCAGTACTGGCCGAGGTCCGCCACCAGCACGGCGAGGATGAACTGCAGCCAGATCGGCAGCGACTGCACGCCCGCCTGGAAGGCCGGCGACACCGCCCAGCCACCCAGCAGCGTGGACGAGGCGGTGACGAAGATCAGGATGAACTGCACCAGCATGTGGCTGACGAAGAAGTACGCCAGGTCGGTGCGCCAGTGCGGGCGCAGGATGTTCTGCTGCGGGTCCTTGGCGTAGAGCTTCTCCAGGGGGATGAAGACGATGGCCGAGACCAGCAGCGCCAGCACGAACCAGTCCAGCCCCAGGGAATAGGGCGTCTCGCCGATGGTCTCGAACTGGATGTTGCTGCCACCGAGGAACACCGCCAGCCCGGACGCGATGATGCCGGTAAAGCCCAGGCGCTTGCGGCGGTTGAGCAGGATGTTCAGGGTGCCCAGGGAGAACGACGCCACCAACCCCACCAGCAGGACGGTGCGGGCGAACTGCTCGCTGTAGACCTTGCGGAACTCGGCGAAGGTCAGCCACTCGGGGAACAGGAAGCACAGCACCGCGCACAGGCTGAGCAGCCCCAGCGCTGCCGAAATGTAACCGCTGATACGCCCCTCACCGATCCGGAACGAATCGTGGCCGTGGCGCTGGAAATAGGCCTTGATCGCCTGCATTCGCACATCCTCCATGAAGTCGGCAGAAGAGCCGCTCCGAATCTTGACGTCTACACCTGGCCCCAGGCCACCTGTTCCGACGAACGCCCGGGACTTCCGTGACCTGCGTCGCGATCCGGCGCCTCTTTCACGAGCCGAACCAACCGCGCCCGCCCATGCTCATAACCATGAGCCCACAGCGAGGCGTGCCCATGGACCTGGTCGTCGCGAGGCCCGAAGGCCTCTACTGTCCGCCCGGTGATTTCTACATCGACCCCTGGAAACCGGTGGAGCGTGCCGTGATCACCCACGGCCACGGCGACCACGCGCGCACCGGCAACGGCCACTACCTCGCGGCCGCCGCCGGCGAAGGCATCCTCCGTGCGCGCCTGGGCGACATCCGCCTGCAGACCCTCGACTACGGCGAGCGCCTGGACCACGGCGGCGTCACCCTCAGCCTGCACCCGGCCGGCCACGTACTCGGTTCCGCCCAGGTGCGCCTGGAATACCAGGGCGAAGTCTGGGTCGCCTCGGGCGACTACAAGACCGAGGCCGACGGCACCTGCGCGCCCTTCGAGCCGGTGCGTTGCCACTGCTTCATCACCGAATCCACCTTCGGCCTGCCCATCTACCGCTGGCAGCCACAAGCCTCGCTATTCGCCGAAATCGACGCCTGGTGGCGCGCCAACCAGGCCGCCGGGCGCGCCAGCGTGCTGTTCTGCTACGCCTTCGGCAAGGCCCAGCGCATCCTACACGGCATCGACGCCAGCATCGGCCCGATCCTCGCCCACGGCGCCATGGAACCGCTCAACCGGGTCTACCGCGAAGCCGGCATCGCCCTGCCGGAAACCCGCTACGCCGGTGACATCCCCCGCAACGACCCGCTGCTGCGCCAGGCCCTGGTGCTGGCCCCGCCCTCGGCCGGCGGCAGCACCTGGATGCGCCGCTTCGGCGACTACAGCGACGCCTTCGCCAGCGGCTGGATGATGCTGCGCGGCACCCGCCGGCGACGCGGCGTGGACCGCGGCTTCGTGCTCTCCGACCACGCCGACTGGCCCGGCCTGCTCTGGGCCATCGAGCAGAGCGGTGCCGAGCGGGTGTTCGTCACCCATGGCTCGGTCAACGTGCTGGTGCGCTACCTCTGCGAACAGGGCCTGGACGCCCAGGGCTTCAGCACCGAATACGGCGACGAGGACGAACCCGCCACGGCCGCGGAGGCGACCCCGTGAAGGACTTCGCCGAGCTCTACGGCCGCCTCGACGCCAGCACCTCGAACAACGCCAAGCTGACCGCCCTGCAGGACTACTTCGCCAGCGCCGCGCCCGAGGATGCCGCCTGGGCGGTGTACTTCCTCAGTGGCGGCAAACCGCGCCAACTGGTGCCGGTGCGCCAGCTGCGGGACATCACCCTGGCCATCACCGGCCTGCCCGAGTGGCTGTTCGAGGAGAGCTATCAGGCAGCGGGCGACCTGGCCGAAACCATTTCCCTGCTGCTGCCGCCCAGCGTCCATCGCTCCGACGAGGGCCTCGCCACCTGGGTCGAGGACCACCTGCTGCCCCTGCGCGGGTTGCCGCCGACGGAACTGGCCGCCCGCCTGCCGCCGCTCTGGGCGCGCCTCGACCGCCTGAGCCTGCTGGTGTGCCTGAAGCTGGTCACCGGCGCCTTCCGCGTCGGCGTCTCGCGCCTGCTGGTAACCCGCGCCCTGGCCAACCTCGCCGGGCTCGACCCCAAGCGCGTCGCCCAGCGCATGGTCGGTTACACCGACGCCTCGCGCCCGCCCAGTGCCCAGGGCTATGCCCGGCTCATCGCCGCACAGAGCGAGGCCGAGCACCTGGAACGCGGCGGCCTGCCCTACCCCTTCTTCCTCGCCCACCCGCTGCAGGCGGAGGTGGCGTCCTTCGCCGACCTGCTCGGCCCCCCGGCGAACTGGCTGATCGAATGGAAGTGGGACGGCATCCGCGCCCAACTGGTGCGCCGCGACGGCCACCTGTGGATCTGGTCGCGGGGCGAGGAACTGGTCAGCGAGCGCTTCCCCGAACTCCACGGCCTGGCCCACGCACTGCCGGACGGCACCGTGATCGACGGCGAGATCCTGGTCTGGAAGGACGGCCGCGTGCAGCCCTTCGCCCTGTTGCAGCAACGCATCGCCCGCAAGCGCCTGACCCGCAAGGTGCTCGACGACGCCCCCGTGCGCCTGGTGGCCTACGACCTGCTGGAATGGCGCGGCGAGGATTGGCGCCAACGCCCCCTGGCCGAACGCCGTGAACGCCTGGAGCAGTTGCTGGAGGAGCTGAGCGACCCGGTGCTGGAGCTGTCCCCCGAGGTGCGCGGCGAAGACTGGCCCGACCTCGCCCACCAGCGCGAAGGCGCCCGCGCCCTGGGCGTCGAAGGGATGATGCTCAAGGCCCGCGACGCGCTCTACGGCGTCGGCCGCACCAAGGACCAGGGCACCTGGTGGAAATGGAAGCTCGACCCCTACAGCGTCGACGCCGTGCTGATCTACGCCCAGCGCGGCCACGGGCGCCGCGCCAACCTCTACACCGACTTCACCTTCGCCGTCTGGGATGGCGACGACGCCAGCGCCGAGCGCGCCCTGGTGCCTTTCGCCAAGGCCTACTCGGGCCTCACGGACGAGGAGATGCGCAAGGTCGATGCCATCGTCCGCCGCACCACGGTGGAGAAGTTCGGCCCGGTGCGCAGCGTCACCCCCACCCTGGTGTTCGAGCTGGGTTTCGAGGGCATCGCCCTGTCCAAGCGCCACAAGAGCGGCGTCGCCGTGCGCTTCCCGCGCATGCTGCGCTGGCGCCAGGACAAACCGGTAACCGAGGCCGACACCCTCGCCAGCCTCCAGGCCCTGCTGGCCGACGCCGCGTCGGAGCCCGAGGCTTGAGCCGCGCCCCCCGCCCCTCCTCGCGCTGGTTCGGCGACCGTGGCTGGCGCCCCTTCGCCTTCCAGAAAAGCCTCTGGCGCGCCGTCGCCCAGGGCCGCTCCGGCCTGCTCCACGCCACCACCGGAGCCGGCAAGACCTACGCCGCCTGGTTCGCCGCCCTCGATTTGCTGGCCGGCGCCACGCCCACCCGCAAGGAGCGCGGCAAAGGTCAGGTGCTGCCGCTTTCGGTGCTGTGGATAACCCCCATGCGCGCCCTGGCCGCCGACACCGCCCGCGCCCTGCAGGCGCCCATCGACGCGCTCGGCCTGCCCTGGAGCCTGGGCCTGCGCACGGGTGACACCGGCAGCGCCGAGCGCGCCCGGCAATCGCGCAACCTGCCCAGCGTGCTGGTCACCACGCCGGAAAGCCTGACCCTGCTGCTGACCCGCGCCGACGCCGCCCAGGCCTTCGCCGGGCTGCGCATGGTGGTGGTCGACGAATGGCACGAGCTGCTCGGCAACAAGCGCGGCGTGCAGCTGCAACTGGCCCTGGCACGGCTGCGCCTGTGGAACCCCGCGCTCGCCACCTGGGGCCTGTCCGCCACCCTGGGCAACCTGGAGCACGCGCTGCAGGTGCTGGTGCCCGGCGGCGACGGCCTGCTGCTGCAGGGCGAGCAGCGCAAGCGCCTGGAGGTGGACACCCTGCTGCCGGCCAGCGTCGAGCGTTTCCCCTGGGCCGGGCACATGGGCCTGCGCATGCTGCCGCAGGTGGTGACGGAGCTGGAGGGCAGCGCCAGCAGCCTGGTGTTCACCAACACCCGCGCGCAGTCGGAAACCTGGTACCAGGCCCTGCTCGCCGCACGGCCGGACTGGGCCGGGCTGATCGCCCTGCACCACGGCTCGCTATCCCGCGAGGTGCGCGAGTGGGTGGAGAACGGCCTCAAGCAGGGCCGCCTCAAGGCCGTGGTGTGCACCTCCAGCCTCGACCTGGGGGTGGACTTCCTCCCCGTGGAGCGGGTGCTGCAGGTGGGCACCGCCAAGGGCGTGGCGCGGCTGATGCAACGGGCCGGCCGCTCCGGCCACGCGCCGGGCCGCGCCTCGCGGGTGACCCTGGTGCCCACCCACAGCCTGGAACTGGTGGAGGCGGTGGCCGCGCGCCAGGCCATCGCCGAGCGCCGCATCGAAGCGCGCCTGAGCCCGGAGAAGCCGCTGGACGTGCTGGTCCAGCACCTGGTGAGCATAGCCCTGGGCGGCGGCTTCCAGGCCGAGGCGATGCTCGCCGAGGTACGCAGTTGCTGGGCCTACCGCGCCCTGGGGGATGACGAATGGGCCTGGGCCCTGGCCTTCATCCGCCATGGCGGCCATTCCCTCACCGCCTACCCCGAGTACCGCCGCGCCGAACCCGATGCCAGTGGCTTGTGGCAGGTGCCCAGTGCGCAGCTGGCACGGCGGCACCGGCAGAGCATCGGCACCATCGTCAGCGACGCCAGCCTGCAGGTGCGCTTCTGGGGCAAGGGCGGTGCCGCCGGCTCCCTGGGCAGCATAGAGGAAGGCTTCATCTCTCGCCTGCGTCCGGGCGATGCCTTCCTCTTCGCCGGCCGCCCCCTGGAGCTGGTGCGGGTCGAGGACATGACCGCCTACGTGCGCCGCAGCGCCGCGCGCAAGGCCGCCATCCCGCGCTGGAACGGTGGGCGCATGCCCCTTTCCAGTGAACTGGCCGATGCCCTGGTGCACCAGCTGGGCGAAGCCGCGCGGGGCTGCTATGACAGCCCCGAGCTGAAACTGGCGCGCCCGCTGCTGGAACTGCAGCAGGCCTGGTCGGCGCTGCCCGACGAGCACAACCTGCTGGCCGAGTGCCTGAAGAGCCGCGAGGGCTGGCACCTGTTCCTCTACCCCTTCGCCGGCCGCCAGGTGCACCTGGGCCTCGCCAGCCTGCTGGCCTGGCGCCTGGCCCGGCAAAGCCCCGTGAGCTTCTCCATCGCCGTCAACGACTACGGCCTGGAGCTGCTGGCAGCCACCGAGGTGGATTGGGCCGCATGCCTGGGCCCCGAGCTGTTCAGCGAACAGGAACTGCTCGACGACCTGCTGCACAGCCTCAATGCCAGCGAGCTGTCGCGCCGACGCTTCCGCGAGATCGCCCGCATCGCCGGGCTGGTGTTCGCCGGCCGCCCCGGTGCCAGCAAGAGCACCCGCCAGCTGCAGGCCTCCAGCGGGCTGTTCTTCGATGTGTTCCGCCAGTACGACCCGGGCAACCTGCTGTTGCACCAGGCCCGCGAGGAGGTGCTGCGCCAGGAGCTGGACCTGCCGCGCCTGGAAGATTGCCTGCAACGCATCCGCGAGCGCGAGCTGCGCCTGGTGGAGGTACCGCGCCCCACGCCCCTGGCCTTCCCGCTGCTGGTGGAGCGCTTCCGCGAAGGGCTGAGCAGCGAGAAGCTGGCCGACCGTATCGCCCGCATGGTGGAGCAACTGCAGCGCGCCGCCGACAAGCCGCCGCGCCGGAGCCGGGCGCGATGAACGCCGCGCTGGAGGTGGAACTGGCCGGCACCTGTGTTCTGCTGCTGGCCGATCGCGCGCTGTACTGGCCCGAGGAAGGCTGCCTGCTAGTGGCCGATATCCACTTCGGCAAGGCCGCCAGCTTCCGTCGCCTCGGCCAGCCGGTGCCCAGCGGCACCACGGCGGCCAACCTGCAGCGCCTGGACCGGTTGCTGCACGAGCACGGCTGCCGCCGTCTGGTCTTCCTCGGCGACTTCCTGCATGCCCGCCAGGGCGCCGAGGCGCCGCTCTGGCCGGTGCTCACCGCCTGGCGCGCCGGGCATCCGCACCTGGCCATCGACCTGGTGCGCGGCAACCACGACCGCCACGCTGGCGACCCGCCCGCGACCCTTGGCTTCTCCCTGCACCACGAGCCGCTGGCCCTGGGGCCCTTCGCCCTGCAGCACGAGCCCCAGCCGCACCCGACGCTGCACGTGCTGGCCGGCCACCTGCACCCGACCTTCCGCCTGCGCGGGCCCGGCCGCCAGAGCCTGCGCCTGCCCTGCTTCCGCCTCGGCGAGCGGCTCAGCCTGTTGCCGGCCTTCGGCGAGTTCACCGGCGGCATGGACCAGGCCATGGACAACGCGACGCGGGTCTTCGTCTGCGGCGACGGCGGCGTCTGGCCCGCCTTCCCCGGCTGACGCCGCCTGGCTTGATGGCCTATGGATGGCCGCAGGATGTCGTCTTTTTTGCTGTTTTTCTGAACTTACGCGCCAGGGGATACTCAGAACCTATGCATTGTTCATTGCTCCCTGGCGCCCTCGTTGGCGCCTATTTTTTTGCCCGCAATTCGCCCACCGGCTGTCGTAGCCCTGGTGGCAGCCTTCAGAAGTAGTAACCCAGGTTCAGGTTGGTACGGAAAATCCACTGGTTGCTGCGGGAGGACGTGGCGCTGGTGAATCCGCTGCCGCTTTCCGCCCCGCCGAAGGGGTTGGCATTGCGACCCCAGGTGCAGTCCAGCCACGCCACGATCGGCACGGCGATGAACTGCACCCCGGCGGTGACCATCTGCGAGTCATCCCATTCGTGCCTGTCCTTGAGCATCCGGCTGTAGTCGTTGTAGAACCGCAGCTTCTTCAGCATCCCCATGCCTGGCGTCGGTACCTCATAAGCGACGTTGAGGGCCAGCACCGACGCCCGCGCGGCGATGAGGTAGGCCGGCGTCAGGCCGTTGCCCCCCATCAGGATGACATCGTCGCTGACCCCGACCGGGTTCTGCGCATCGAATGCATAGCGAATCCCCTGGGTGGTAACGGTCCAGGGGCCGGTGTTGAACACCCCATGCAAGCCGGCGGCCCAGTAGTCGCCGTCGTCGCCAGTGGTGCCGTTGTGCAGGCGCGCCGTGGCGAGCGAGCCTCCCAGCTCGGCCTTCCACCCCTCGCCTGCGGCGTGGTGAGCCACACGCAGGTTCACCTGGTCGCGTTTTTCGTTGTCCTGGCGCGAGTGGATGGCCGGAATGGCGTTGTCGTTCAGGTCGGCATAGCGCCCCACTTCCGGCGAATAGCGGAAATCACTGGGCAACATGCGCGGGAAATAGCCCGCCTGGATGTGCCAGCCGTCATCCTGGTAGACGTACTTGGCCCCCGCCCCGGCGCTCACGCCATAGCCGAGGAAGAAGGGGATGTGGAAGCTCCAGCCGAACTGCGGGTAGGGCGCCAGGCCGAAGGGCTTGAGCGGCGCGCCCAGTTCCAGGCTGGAGGTATCGCTGAACCTGTAGCCGACGAAGCCGCGATCGATGGATCGCTTGCCATCATCCTGGAACCAGTAGCCCAGGTCGGAAAAGAAATCCCCGTGGGTGGCCTGTACATCGACGCGGAAAGTGTCGAACAGCAGGCGACCCTTGTTCTCGGAGGTCTTCCAGTGTTCGTCGCGGTAGTTCACCCGCAGCGCCCCGCCGATATCCAGCGTGCTCAACTCATCGTCGCTGCGCAGGCTGACATGGGGGAAAGGCTTGGACGGTTCGGCCAGTGGCATGGCAGCGGCCGGGACCGCCAGGACGATGTTCAGGGACAGGGGGAGCAGATACTTGTTCATTCCGACCTCATCTACGAATGCGCCAAGACGCGCTTCAAGCAAGCCGAAACCACCACCTGGGCGACCCGGCGACATGACCGTCGCCGAGCCGGAAACCCAGGTGCTTCGCTTATTGCCGTTTTTGTTGTTGTGCGGCCTTTCCAGGCCTACAGGTCCAGCACCAGGCGCGCGCTGCGGGCGCCGGATACACAGACCATCATGGTCCGGTTGGCGGCCTTTTCCGCCTTGGTCAGCACCGCATCGCGATGGTCCGGCTCGCCTTCCTGCACCGCCGTCTCGCAGGTACCGCAAACACCCTCGCGGCAGCTGCAGTCCACTTCGACCCCCGACTCCAGCAGCGCCTCCAGCAGGGACTTGCCGCTCGGCACCTCGATGACCCTGCCCGAACGCGCCAGCTGCACCTCATAGCCGCCTCGCGGAGCCTCGAGCGCCTGGGGCACGGCGGAAAAACGTTCGACATGGACGGCGTCGTGACCAAGGCTTTCGCAGAGGCTCTCGAACGCCTCGATCATCGGCGCCGGGCCGCAGCAGTAGAAGTGGGCGCCGGATGAACGCTCGCCGAGAAAGGCCCGCAGGTCGACGGGCCCGCCCTGCTCGTCATCGAAGTGCAGCGTCACCGGCACCTCGGTGACCGCCGCCAGCTCGGCGACGAAGGCCGCCTCCTTGCGTGAGCGGGCGCAGTAGAGCAGCTCCACCGAGCGCCGGAGGGCGCGCAGGCGGTTGAACATGCAGTAGATGGGGGTGACGCCGATGCCGCCCGCTACCAGCACCGTGTGCGCGGCACCTTCGTCCAGCTGGAAGTGATTGCGGGGCAGCGAAATGGTCAGCGGCATGCCCACCCGCAGGTGCTGGTGCACATAGGCCGAGCCGCCACGGCTGTTGCGGTCGTGGAGGATACCGACCACATAGCGGCTGCAGTCGTCCGGCGAGTTGAGGAGCGAGTAGCTGCGCACCAGGCCGTTGCCCAGGTGCAGGTCAATGTGCGCTCCTGGGGTGAAGGGGGTGAACGCCTGGCCGCTCTCGGGCCGTAGCTCCACGCTGACGATGCCGTCCGCCTCGTAGCGAAGCGTATGGACGAAGGCCGTCACCCTGTTCTGCTGTGTCATGGGCTATCTCCTCAAGACGTGGCCACAGCGACGCGGATCGCGGCCCGGGTCACAGCTGCCTGGCCTCGATCAGCTCAACCTGGGTCCTGGCCAGGCTTTTCAGGTGGCGGCGCAGGCGTACCAGGCCCAGGTCGTGCTGGTAGAGGTTCTCCCGCTGGTTGGCGTCGGCCTCCATGAATTCGAGCATTTCCCGGTCCTGCTCCAGCACCGCCCAATGGCGAGCCTCCAGGCGGTTCTTGTAGAGGAAGCGCCAGGTGTCGCGCTGCCAGCCGGTGAGCGCCCGGCAGCGCCAATGGAACACGGCCGCGAGGTCGTGCCCGATGGGCGTGTAGCTGCCGACGATATGGAAGTTGCCGCCCGGGCCGCCGGTCCTGGGATAGGGGATTTCCAGCCGCATCCAGTGCACACCGGAGTCGGCCCACTCGGTCCAGTCGAAGTTCACCCCGCGCTGGCCCTCCTTCTCGAAGATGAAGCCGGTGTCGGTATCGCGGGTGACGAACTTCGCCTGGCCTGCGCCTTCGGACATCGAATGGGACTGCTTGTGCAGGTAGGTGCCGTGCATGGGGTCCATGACGTTGTCCAGCACGTAGCGATAGTCGCCCCGCCATTCGGCGTAGCAGAGGAAGTGGGAGAAGGCCGGGTCGGTGAGTTGTTCCGGCAACACCAGCGGCGGTGCCTGTTCGACGTTCTGCGCCGAGTTGTAGAGCCAGACCGCACCCGCCGCCTCGGTGACATGGAACCAGCGTGTCGCCTGGCTGCCCTCCAGCTTGCAGCCGGGGCTGCCAGGCACGCGGGTGGCGACGCCGTCACAGCGCACTTCCACCCCGTGGTAAGGGCACTGCAGGCGGTCACCCAGGTTGACCCCGCGCGACAGGGGCGCCCCGCGGTGCGGGCAGTGGTCTTCCAGGGCGTGCAGGGTGCCGTCGGTGTCACGCCAGAGCGCCAGCTTGTGGCCCAGGCGACGCAGGGAGACAGGCCTGTCAGCGATGAAGCCGACCGGGCAAATGGGAAACCAGAGGTTCTTCAGGCCATTGGCCAGGAGGTTTTCAACGGGGTCCACGGTACTCATATCGTTTTCCTCTTGGAGGGAATTCACTCACCCAGACGGGCCATCAGGGCGGCATAGGTCTCTTCGGTCCAGGGGACGCCGCCAGGGCAGGTGGGGCCGGCCTGGTTGAGGTAGCCCAGCAGGCCAGGCAGGTCGTGCAGGCCGGCGGCGTAGGCACGCTCGATGGAATCACCGAGCAGGTCTTCGAAGGCGTTCGGCTCGCGGGTACGGGCCTGGTGCGGTTCGAGGTAACGGTTTTGCATGTCATGGGCCTCCATGGATGACCCGTTCACGAGCGGCTGGGTGAACGGGAAAGTCGTGGGTCGAACGGCGCTCGCTCAGGTCCTGTTGCCCGGCTTCTCGGTAAGGAACCTGCCTTGCGGCGCCTCGGCGTTCTTCTGTCGGCGAGTGTGGCCGTCGAGGCCACCGGCGATGGCCCACTCGGCGAATACGCTGGGGCCGGGCTCGAAGACCCGCGCCTGCCACTCGCCGGTGAGCTGGTCTTCGTCGGCGTAGTACTCCACCAGAGCGCCCGCCGGGTTGCGGAAGTACCAGAAGTAGGCAGAGGACACGGGATGTCGCCCCGGGCCGATCTCGGTGTCCCACCCACAGCGAGCGATGTGCATGCCGCCACCGAAGACCTCATGGATGTCACGCACGGTGAAGGCCACATGGTTCAGGCCGGCTCGGGGCTGGGGCAGTTGCAGAAGGAAGAGGTCGTGGTGGCCGCCCTCTTCTGCGCAGCGCATGAAGGCGCCACGGTCGGGATAGCGGTCGGAGCAGACGAAGCCGAAGCGCTCGCTGTAGAAGCGCTCACAGGCGTTCACGTCCCTGACGAAAAACACCACATGCCCGACTTCGATGGGCTGGGCGCGCTCGTAGATGGGGCTGGCCCGGTTGATGCGCCCCTTGAACTGCCAGGTATTGGACTGGCCGCACTGCACCTGGATGTCCCTTTTGCGGGTGACCTGGAAGCGCACGGCCAGGCCGTTGGGGTCGGTGCAACCGATACGGCCTTCGCCCTCGACGAAGCCGGGGTCGCCAGCGATGCGCTCGGCGTAGCGCTTGAGGTCGTCTGCACTCGCCACGCCCCAGACCACCTCGCGCAGAGTGGAGCCAGCCTCGATGGCGGGTGGCAGGCCGGGCTTGTCCAGACGGGCCAGGACCACCCGGCAGCCGTTGAGGGTCTCGAAGACGACCTCGTCCTGGCTCGCCAACACCTCCTCGAGCCCCCAGTCGGCGAAGAAGCGCCGGCTGCTGGCCAGGTCTTCCACGCCGTAGGTGATTTCGTCGATACCCAATACGCTCATGGCGCTCTCCTCGTCAGTGGCTGCCGGCCCAGGCCAGCGGCTGTTCGTTCAGGCCCCAGTAGAGGCTCTTCTGCTCCATGTACTGGAGGATTCCCAGGCGACCCTTCTCGCGGCCCAGGCCACTGTCGCGCCAGCCGCCGAAAGGCGTGGAGATGGAGAACTGCTTGTAGGTGTTGATCCACACGGTGCCGGCCTGCACCGCCCGCCCGAGCCTCCAGGCACGCTGGAAATCGCGTGTCCAGATGCCGGCGGCCAGGGCGTAGCAGCTGTCGTTGGCGTCCTCGATCAACGCGTCCTCGCTGTCGAAGGGCATGGCCACCAGCACCGGGCCGAAGACCTCCTCCTGGCAAAGGCGCGCGGCGTTGCCCAGGCCCTCGATCAGGGTCGGGGGGTAGAAATAGCCGCGCTCGAAGGCCGCGCCCTGGAGGCGCGCGCCGCCGGTGCGCAGGCGACCGCCCTCCTCCAGACCCAGTTGCACGTATCGCTCGACCGACTCGCGATGGCGTGCGGTGATCAGCGGGCCCATCTGGGTTCGCTCGTCCGCCGGGTCGCCCACCCGCAGGGCCGCTGCACCGGCTGTCAGGCGCTCCATGAAGTCCGCGTACAGCTCACGGGCGACGAACAGCCGCGAGCCGGCGATGCAGGACTCGCCGCTGGAGCTGAAGATGCCGTAGAGCACCCCAGCCACGGCGTGGTCCAGATCGGCATCGGCCAGGACCATGGTGGGCGACTTGCCGCCCAGCTCCATGGACACCGGCATCATCTTGTCGGCAGCGATGCGGGCAATGTGCTTGCCGGTGCGGGTGCCGCCGGTGAAGGACACGCGCTTGACCAGCGGATGCCGGGTCAGCGCGTCGCCGATCACCGAGCCCTTGCCCGGCAGCACGCTGACCAGGCCGGGCGGCAGGCCTGCATCGATGCAGATGCGGGCCAGCGCCAGGGCCGCCAGCGGTGTGACCTCCGCCGGCTTGAGCACCACCGCGTTGCCGGCGGCCAGCGCCGGCGCCAGTTTCTGCGCCTCGGAGGCGATGGGCGAGTTCCAGGGGGTGATGGCGGCCACCACGCCCATGGGTTCGTAGACGCTCAGGGTGACGAAGTCGCCCCGGGAGGGGGTGATGGTTTCCTCCAGGGTTTCGCAGGCAGCAGCGAAGAACTGGAAGGTGGCCGCCGCGCTGGCCACCAGGTTGCGTGTTTCCCGAATCGGCTTGCCGTTGTCCAGGCGCTGAAGCTGGGCCAGGGCCTCGCTGCGCTCGCGGATCAGCGCCGCGATGCGGTAGAGCACCGCCGCGCGCTCATGGGGCTTGCGCTGGGCCCAGCCGCTTTCGCAAAAGGCCCGGTCGGCGCCGACGATGGCCGCCTCCACGTCTTCCAGGCTGGCGGCATGGAGCCGGGCGATGGCTTCGCCGGTGGCCGGGTAGAGGCTGTGGTAGAGGTCGCCACCGCCCTGGCGCCAGTGGCCGGCGATGCAGATGGGTTGGATCGGGTCGAGGTCAATCACGGTCGTCGTCCTAGATCGAAATCACATGGGCGTGGTTGCCCAGCGCGCGTACCACGCTGAACACGGTGAGCGCCGAAGTCTTGGGGTTGGCCGCCAGGGGCTTGCCGCGCAGGGTCAGCTCGAAGCCACCGAACGCACCGCTGGCTTCCACCTGGTGCACGTTCTCGCAGCTGTCGGGATCGGCGATCAGGCGAACCTGGGTACGGTCGAGGCCAAGACCGGCCAGAGACAGGGTGGCGGCGACATTGGCGTTTTTCGGGTACAACCGCGCCGCCTCGCGGGCGCTGCCCTCGAAGATCACCCGTGCTGCCTCCAGGCGCTCCAGGTCGCAGACCTCCTCGCCCGCCGTACCGAGCCAGGCACGAGCCGGCTTGCGCCCGGTGTAGCGCACCGACTCCAGGCCGCCGAGCTTGGCGGCCGACAAGGCATCGATGCCGCCGATGGCGCCCGGTAGCAGTTCGATGCGAGTGCGCCCGGCTTCGGCGGCAGCTTCCAGGCGCTCCACCAGGCCCGGCTCGGACAGCGCACCGACCGACACCACCAGGCAGGGAATGCCCCGGGCCAGTGCCGGCAGCACGTGCTCTTCGATGGCCCGGTGCCCTGCGCACTCCACCAGCAGGTCGGGGCGAGCGCCGGCTTGCAGTTCGGTGAGCACCCGGGGCGGTTTGCGCAGGCCTGCCAGGCGCTGGCGAACCAGCCCCTGGGACGCCTGCGGGACTATTACCGCATCGACGCACAGCTGCGGGTCGCTCTCCAGCAGTTCCAGGACACCGACGCCGATGGCGCCGCAACCGATCATGGCGATATGCAACATGGCTTCTGCCTCAGACGGCGGCCTTGATGGCCTTGGCTTGGTTGACCGGCGGGCCGGCGAAGAGGGTCTTGAAGCGCCCCACCGCGAGCATGTCCACCTCGAGCAGGAAGGGGCCGGGCTCGGCCAGGGCGTCGCCCAGCACGCGGCTGAAGTCCTTCAGGTCGCTGACCCTGGCGTGGCGCAGGCCAAGGGAGGCCGACAGCTGGGCGTAGTCCGGCGTGTGCAGGTCGACGTAGCAGCGACGGCCACCGTAGGCGGCATCCTGGATGTTGCGGATCACCCCGTAGCCCTGGTCGTTCATCAGCACGACGACCATGTCGGCACGCTCCTGCACGGCGGTGGCCAGCTCACCCAGGTTGAGGATGAAACCGCCGTCGCCAGCCAGCACGAAGGTCTTGCGCCCCGGTGCCGTCGCCGCTGCACCCACGGCTGCGCCGATGCCCATGGCCAAGCCCTGGCCGATGCCACCGCCGAGAGCATGGACGCCAGCGCGCGGGCTGAAGATCTTCAGGTGGCGGTTGCCCCAGGTGCTGTTGGAAACGGTGACATCGCGGACCCAGTTGAAGTCGCTGCCGGCCAGGGCCTGCAACTGTTCGACCAGCGAGGCGTAGGGGCCCAGGCCATCCACCAGCTGGGCGCGGGCCTGGTTCCGCGCGGCCGCCAGGTCGGCAGCGAAGGCCGGGTCCACCGCCAGGCGACCGTCGAGGCGGTCCGCCAGGCCCTTGAGGACCCGCTCGGCGTCGCCACAGACGAAGAAGTCGCTGGGGTAGCCGCGGCCTTCCGCCGTGGCATCGGCGTCGGCGCGGTAGAGCGGGCGGGGCAGCCCGAGTTCGTACTTGAGGGTTTCGTTGCCACGCAGGCGCGAACCGACCACCAGCATGGCATCGCAGCCTTGGTAGAACTGCTCCACGGCTGGGTTCAGGTTGAAGGCGCCGAGGGATCGCTCGTCATCCTCCGCGACGATGCCGCGCCCCTGGGTGCTGGTGACCACGCCCACACCCAGGTCCAGCAGGCGCCTGACCTGGGCACCGGCATGGCGGGCGCCTCCGCCCAGCCAGAGCATCGGGCGCCTGGCCCTGGCAAAGCGCTTGGCCATCTCATCCAGCGCCTGCTCGGCTGGCTCGACCACCGGCACCGACAGCGGCGAGAGGTCCGCCGGCATGTCGATCAATGCCGACTGGATGTCGATGGGGATTTCTACGCTCACCGGGCCAGCGGGCGCGGCCAGGGCGGTCTGCACGGCCAGTTTGATGGTGCTGATGGCGGTGCCGGCGCTGCGCACGCGGAAGGCTTTCTTGGAGATGGCCCCGAGCATGGTCAACTGGTCCGGCGCCTCATGGATGTAGCCCAGGCCCTGGTCCAGATAGGGTGTTTCGATCTGCCCGGTGAGGTGCAGGAGCGGCGTGCCGGCGGTGAGGGCCTCGACCATCGCTCCGGCAGCGTTGCCGGCGGCGGTGCCGGTGCTGGTCAGGCACACGCCCAAGCTGCCGGTGGTGCGGGCATAGGCGTCGGCCATATTGGCGGCCCCGGCTTCGCCACGGGCCATGACGAAGCGGATGTTCCCCCGGGCGGCGATGGCATCGAGGATCGGCATGTTATGGATGGAAATCACCCCGAACGCGGCCTTGACGTCGCACTGCTCGAGGAAGGCGACGATGGCGGCGCCGACGGTGATCTGGTTTTCATTACGCATGACGGGACAAACCTCCGGAAACATCGATGTGACTGCCCGTCGTGTAGGCCGACAGGGGAGACGCGAGGAAAACGATGGCGCGAGCCGCTTCGATCGGCTTGCCCAGGCGCCCGAGGGGGATCTGCTTGTGTTGCGCCAGCTCGCTGCACCAGTTGGCCCAATCCTGGCCGCGGTTCTCGCGGGCCTCGAAGCGGCGACGCCACTGCCCGGACTCCACCAGGCCGATGAGGATGCCGTTGACCCGGATGCCCGCAGGGGCGAACTCGGCGGCCATGGAACGCACCAGGTTCCGGACCCCGGCGCGAGCGGCGCTGGTCGCCACCATGTGCGGCTCGGGCTGGCTCGCCAGCAGCGAGTTGACGCAGACGATGGCGGCATCCGGCTGGCCCTGCAGCTGCGGCAGGAAGGCGCGCACCGGGTGGATGATGGAGAAGAACTTGAGGTGCAGTTCTTCGGTCCAGGCGGCGTCGGTGGTGTCGGCGAAGGTGGAGACGCGGCCCTGGCCGGCGTTGTTCACCAGGATGCTGGCGGGGCCCAGCGCTCGCTGGCTGGCCTCGGCGAAGACAGCCACCTGAGCGGCGTCGAGCACATCGCAGGGCCGGACGAACAACCGCGCCTCGGGGAAGCGCTGGCGCAGGTCGCTTTCAGCGTTCTGCAGGCGCTCACGGTTACGGCCACAAAAGGCCACGGCGGCGCCGGCTTCCAGCAGCAACTCGACGGTGGCCAGGCCGATACCGGACGAGCCGCCGGTGACTACCGCCACGGCGCTGGAAAGGTCAAACCCGTTCATGCTGCTTGCTCCGGAAGAGGGAGGTCACCTTGTCGTGGCCCTCCGGGGTGTGGTCGAGCAGGTGGGAAAGTTCGTCGGCGTGATGGCGCACGCTGCTCACCAGGCCGTCGAGAAGAGCGGGGTCGATGCGCCCCGAGGGGATGGTCGCGCCGACGGCGGCCATCACCCGGCCGCTGTGGTCGCGCACCGGCGCAGCCACGGTGGAGATGGTCGCCTCGAAGAAACCCTCGCCCTGGACGAAGCCACGCAGGCGGTCGGCCTGCACCAGGTCGAACAGCTCCAGCACGGTCCCTGGAGTGTTCGGCGAGAAGCGCTCCAGTCGCTCTTCCGGGTACAGCTCGTGCAACTCGTCGAAGGACAGGTCCTGCAGCAGGATGCGGCCGAGCACCGTGGCGTGGGCCGGCAGGCGAGTGCCCACGTTGACGGTGCTGGTGAGCAGCGTGGACGGCGAGACCTTGGCCACGTAGACGATGGAGCGGCCATCGCGGACCACCAGGTTGCAGGGATAGCGGACTTCGTCGCAGAGCCGGTTAAGCAGCGGCTGCCCCAGCTCGGTGAGTTCCAGCGAGGCCAGGTACTCGAAGCCCAGGCGCAGCACGGCCATGCCGAGACGGTATTCATTGCCGTTGCGGTTGACGAAGCCCATGGCCTCCAGCGTGGCCAGCAGCCGGAAGAGGGTCGAGCGCGGCAGTTTCAGGCGCCGGGCCAGCTCGGGGGCGGTGAGGATGCGGCTTTTCCGGCTGAACTCGCAGAGCAGCAGCAGGCCGCGCTCCAGGCCGGGCACGATGTACCTGTCGTGCGGGTCGTCAGGCTTTTCCACAGGCGGCTCCTTCAACGATGAGACGATGCGCGTGGCCAATGCGTCCTGCGACCACCTCGGGTTGTTCGATGGCGCAGGCATGGCCGGCCCCGGGAATCAGCGAGAACGGCGCACCCAGTGTCCGGGCAAGGACGCCGCAGGCTTCGGGCGCGGTGATGACGTCGTCTTCGCCGCAATGCACCTCGCAGGGCATCGACGGCAGGCCCTGGCCCAGCAGGTCGTCACCGCAGAGCAACTCCACCGCCTGGCGATAGCCTTCCGGGTTCAGCCGGGCCATGTTCCAGCGCACCCAGGCCTGGGCGTCCTCGCTGGGGTTGCGCCCCAGCAGGCGGCCGGAGCGCTCGCAGGCCATGCCGTCGATGCCGAGCCGTTCGAGGCTGTCCAGGCGCTGCTGCCGCACTTGCCTTCCAGCCTCCCGCAGGGGCTCGGCGCCATAGCCACGGGCCGGGCTGAACAACACCAGCCGGGCCACGCGCCGGGCGCCGCTGCTGGCCGCATAGGCAGTGGCCATCAAGGCTCCGAGGGAGTGCCCCACCAGCAGGCACCGCTGGATATCCAGGGCCTCCAGCAGCCCATCCAGGCGGTTGGCGTAATCCAGCGCCCGTGGCCGTGCCTCGGGCAGTGGCGTGGACCGGCCATAGCCGGGGGCATCCCAGGCGATCACGCGGTGGTCCCCGGCCAGGCGCTGGGCGCAATGCAGCCAGGACGCCGCACCAGAACCGATGCCATGCAGGAGCACCACCACCGGGCCCTGGCCGCACTCGCGGATGGCCACCCGTGCCCCCTCGGCGACGGTCACCAGCCGCTCCGGGAAGCACTGTTGCAAGCGGGTCGTGGGGATGAGTGGCTGCGCCATGTCCATCACGACCTCAGCGCCTGATGCTCGCCAGAGGGTGCTCCGGCGGGTAGGTCGGGGTGATGGGCTTCTTCGCACCGAGCATCACGCACATCAGCGCGTCTTCATCGCCGATGTTGATCTCTTCGCGGTACACGCCCGGCGGCACGGAAATCACGTCGCGGTCGGTGAGGATGGTCTCGAAGCGCTCGCCGTCCTTCTCCAGAACGACCTTGAGCGTGCCGCGCAGGACGAAGAAGACTTCCTCGACATCGATGTGCAGGTGCGGCGGGCCCTCGTGGCCGGCCGGGATCACCATGGTGGAGAAGGTGAAGTGCTCGGACGGGATGGTGTTCGCGTCACGGCCCACCCCGGTGCCGCCGGTGCCGATGTAGCGCATCTGCGCCCGGCGGAACTTGGGGTCGTGATCAGCCTGGAACTTCAGCGCATCCCAGTCGTACTGGCGGGTGGCATAGCGGGCGATACGGCTGCTGCACCACTCCTCGAAGCTGGCGCCTTCGGGGCGGTCCCAGGATTTGGGTGAACGCGGGGTAGGGTCGGTCATGGATGCCTCCTGATCAGGGCATGACGAACCCGCCGTTGACCGGCAGGGTTTGTCCAGTGATGAAGCGGGAAAGGTCGGACAGGGCGAACAGCACGGCACCGCAGACGTCTTCGGGCACCTGGCCGCGCGGGATGGCGCGCTGGTCGCGGTACAGCTGGTGGCGGGCGGCGGGTACGTACTGGGTGGCCTCCACCTCCACCAGCCCGGGAGCGATGGCATTGACGGTGATGCCATCGCCGCCCAGCTCGCGGGCCAGGCTGCGGGTCATGGCGATCACCGCGCCCTTGCTGGCGGTGTAGGCCAGCAGGTTGGGCGCGCCCCAGAGCGGCGTGTCGGAAGCCAGGTTGACCACCGCACCGCAACCGCTCCGGCGCAGGGCCGGCAGGCAGGCGCGGGTCATCAGCCAGGTGCCGCGCACGTTCACCTGCAGCACGCGGTCGAACGTTTCGATCTCCAGCGCCTCGCAGGGCGTGCCGCCGGAGTTGGTGACGGAGGCGTTGTTGACCAGGCCGTCGAGGCCACCCAGGCGCTCCACGGTGGCGGCCACGCAGCGCTCGATGGCCGGCGGATCGGCCAGGTCCAGGGGCAGGCCGTGGACGTCGAACCCCTGGGCCGCCAGCGCCTCGGCCGAACGCTGCACGCGCTCCTCGAGGATGTCGGCGATCACCACCCGGGCACCGGCGCGAGCCACTGCCTCGGCGAAGGCCAGGCCCAGGCCGCGGGCACCGCCGGTGATCAGTACGCGACGCTCTTGCAACAGGGTGTTCAGGCTCATGGCGTTCACACCGTGCTCAGGTTGGCTTTGGGCAGGTAGTGCAACACTCGCTTCTCGGCCCAGACCACCGCGCCATAGGCCAGCACGCCGATCAGGGTGAGCATGACGATGGCGACGAAGACCCCGGCGGTGTTGCCCTGGCCCTCGGAATCCACCAGCAGGAAACCGAGGCCCTTGTTGCCCCCCACCAGTTCCCCGACGGTGACGCCGATGACCGCCAGGGTGGAGGCGATGCGCAGGCCGGAGAACAGCGGGGCCATGGCAGAGGGGAATTCCACGAGGCGGAAGATCTGCCAGCGGCTGGCGCTCATGGAGCGGACCAGGTTGATCATGTCCGGGTCGACGGTGCGGATGGCCGAGAGCACGTTGATCATCACCGGGAAGAACACGATCAGCACGGCGATGAGGATCTTCGGGTACACGGTGTAGCCGAGCCACATCACGAACAGCGGGGCGAAGGCCACCTTCGGCGCGATCTGCAACGCCAGGATGTAGGGCGAGAGCATCGCCTCGGTGGTGGGCGACAGGCCCAGGGAGACGCCGATCGCCACCCCGAGCAAGGCACCCAGGCCGAAGCCGACGATGATCTCCAGGGTGGTGATGGCGGTGTGTTCGAGGAGGCCGGCGTAACGCCACATGGCCACGCCCTCCTCCATCACCCGGCTCAGCCGGGGCAAGACGAACTCGGGCATGCCGAGCAGGCCGGGGCCCCATTGCCAGGCGGCGAGGAACAGGGCCAGCAGCACGACGCTGCCAAGCATGGGTTTGTTCAGGCTGTTCATCGGGGCACCTCAGGGCTGGGTGGCCGGGTCGTCGGATTCGACGAAGCGGTTGGTGTAGAGCGCGTCCAACGGGGTTGCACGGCCGACGATGCCTTCGCTGACGTAGAAGGTGCGCACGCTGTCCATGCGCTGGGGGTCGATGCGCCCGAGGGGCTTCTGGTTGGCGTAGACATGCTCGACGTAGAGGCGCAGGACCTTCTCCAGGCTGGCCTCCCTGCCCCGGTAGCCGGGCACCGCCTCGACGAAGGTGGCGGCGGCCCGCCTGGGGTCATCGATGATGTCGCGCATGCCCATGAGGGTGGCCTTGACCACCCCGGCGACCACGTCCGGCTGCTTCTCGATGGCATCGTCGGAGGCGAGGATGGCCTGGGCCATGCTCTCGAAGACTTCGCCAGCCGGCATCAGCTTGACCGCGAGGCCGGCCTCCTCGGCATTCACCACCCAGTCCGGTACGCCGGCCATGGCCTGGGACCGGCCGGTGGAGAACAGCTGCCAGACACCGGACGGACCGGCCGCCTGGATCTCGACATCGGACTTGGCCAGGCCCGCTTTGCGCATGGAAGCCAGCAGCGCGTAGTAAGTGGTGTCGGAGTAGGACATCACGGTCAGGGTCCGGCCCTTCAGGTCCTTGACGCTATCGATGCCCGCCTGGGCGTTGGTGGCGATCAGGGTCACACCACGGCCCCCCAGCATCGCGACCGCCTTTACCGGCACGCCATTGGCGCGGACGATGATCGGGGTATCACCGATGGCGCCGCCCAACAGGGCATTGCCGGCACCGATCTGCTTGGCCACATCCACACCGCCCTTGCCGGCGACGAAGGTGACCTTGAGGCCCTGCTGGAGGTAGTAGCCCTTGTGCTGGGCGATGATCCAGGGCGCGAAGGCCGGTAAGTTCGGCGGCGCCGGCAGCAGGTAGGTGATCTCCCTGGGCGCGGCCTGCACGAGGAGGCTGGCGCCGAGGGCGGCGTAGAAGAACATGGCACGGGTCAGTTTCCTGAACATCTGCAACTCCACTCGAAGAGATGGAACGGGCTCAGTGCAACTCGGCGCTCTCGCCGACCTTCAACAGCGTCATCAGGCGCCCGACCAGGGGGCCGATCTCCGGGAGCTTGCGGCGTTCGAGGGGGTTTTCCCGCAGGGGCAGGCTCACCTCGATCTCCTCGATGATGGCGCCCGGGCGGGCGCTCATGACCAGGATGCGGTCGGACAGCGCAATGGCTTCAACGAGGTCGTGGGTGATGAGCAGGGCCGTCTTGCGCTGCTCGTGGAGCATCTGCGCCAGGTCCTGCTGGAGGATCATCTTGGTCTGGGCGTCCAGGGCGGAAAAAGGCTCGTCGAGGAACAGCACCTGGGGGTCGGTGACCAGGGTGCGGGCCAGGGCGGCCCGCTGGCGCATGCCCCCTGACAGCTGGAACGGGTAGTGGTCACCGAAACCGTCCAGGTGGCACTTCTGCAGCATCTGTTCGGCAGCAGCGCGGCGCTCACGGGCCGGGCGCCCCTCGATCTCCAGCCCCAGTTCGATGTTGCGACGGATGCTGCGCCAGGGCATCAGCAGGTCTTTCTGCAACATGAAGGAGACACGCCGTACCGGGCCCGTCACCCGCTCGCCACCGACGAACACTTCGCCCTCGGTGGGCATGTACAGGCCGGAGCCCATGTTCAGCAGGGTGCTCTTGCCGCAGCCGGACGGCCCGATGATGGATACGACCTCGCCACGCTTGAGACTGAGATCCAGGCCACTCACGGCGACAGTGGGGTCCGCTTTGCCCTTGCCTGGAAAGTGCTTGGTAACACCTCGGAATTCGATCTCGGCACGGACCTCTGCGGTTTTGGGCGTTGCTGGCAAATATTCAACACTGCGGACATTCAACGCGGTGGCTCTCATTTAATTCTGGCCTCACATCCGTTTCATATAAGAAACATCGTTTCTCCTATGAGACTCTGCAGAAGCCATGCCACTAAACAAGCGCAATAAAATCCGTGAACGTTTCGCTTATTGAACCTTCAAAATCAATTAGTTATAAAAAATCAAACCAGACCGCTAGAAAAACTTCTGATTAACAAGAAGGAACTAGCTGAAATTGCAAAATGAAACTTCCTACAAATATAAAAACCCAATAGAGCGCTTTTGATTGTTACTGCTTCGTTCGGTAACAAGCGTTGCCACCCTACCCACTGAGTAAGTTTCATATATAAAACAGATGCACATATCACTGGTAGTTCAGCTGCGGATAGTTGCTCGTGCCGTTACGACGGCCCCTAACTTCCCCCTTATATAAAGAGGTCGCAGATCGAATCGGCACAGGGTCTTGAATGCTGGGATGAGGATGAGACCTCGAGGGAAGGGAAAGGGAAAAGACACCGCAGCCCCCGGAGAGACAGCAGAGCGTCCCCCGGGAGCCGGGCGAGGCCGGCCGTCAGGACAACACGCTGCGGTCGAAGGTGAACACGCCGCCTTCCGCCGGGCAGTGCTCCAGCACCTTCTGCGGCCGGCCCATCTTCGGGTGGTTCTGCTCGCCGGTATCCAGCACCCAGCCCTGCCCCTTCATTTTCTCCAGGCGCCCGCGCAGGGTGGTGTGCTGCACCGCCTGGCCGAGGCAGGCCTGGAAGGCGCCCAGGGCTTCGGTGACGGTGAAGCGTCGGGGCAGCAGGTGCAGCGGCAGCGAGGTGTAGACCGATTTGCCGGCCAGGCGCTCCCGGGCCTGCTGCACCAACTGGTCGTGGTCGAAGGGCAGCCCGCTGGCTGCCTCCAGCGGCAGGAAGCGCAGGTCGGCGTCACTCAGTTGCGTTTCCGGCTCCAGCAGGGCGAGGTAGAAGGTCGACAGCGACCAGCCGCGCGGGTCCCGCCGGGCATTGCCCACGGTGGCCACCTGCTCCAGATGCTGCGGGCGCACCCGCGCCTTCTCCGCCAGGGCACGGGTGGCGGCGGCGTCCAGGTCGGGGTCGTCGCAGCGGCCGTTGACCAGCACGCCCGGCAGCGCCCACTCCCCCTCGAAGGGCCCCTGGGCCCGGCGGATCAGCAGCAGCTCCAGCCCCTGGGCTTCGTTCAGGCGCAGCGCGACGATGTCGACGCTGGCCAGTACCTGTGCAGAACTCATTGCAGCTCCCTATAGATATCCAGTTCCCCCTGCACTTCCGGCAGGCACCAGGCCGGCGGCAACGCCAGGCCCTCGCGCAGGTGCAGGCGAATGGCCGAACTGTGCAGCAGCAGCGTCTCGTCCGCCACCAGCAGGCCGAAGCGCTCGCGCAGTTCCGCGCCACGATGGAAGCCCGCCACCTGGGGCAGGTTGTCCTCGCCTATGACCAGGGCGATGTCCTCCGGCGCTACACCGTACTCACCCGCCAGTGCCTGCAACAGGTCGTAGCTGTACACCGCCGCCGCGCCCGGGGCCAGCCGCGCCTCGATGGCGTCGCAACGCACCCGCGCCGGGTCGATGCGCGCCGCCAGGCGCTCCAGCCAGGCGCAGCGCAGGGCGAAATCCACCATGCGCTTGCCATGGGCGTGGCGGTGGCTGGGCACCAGCAGCACCTGCTCGGCGCACTCCAGCACGCGACGCAGCACGCTTTCATGGCCCGGATGGGGCGGGTCGAAGGCGCCGCCGTACACCGCCAGGCGGAAGCGCACCGGGGCCGGAGACGCACTGCCCGCCGGGTAGGCCCGCAGGCTGGGATCGGGAAAATCCTGCCGACTGTTTCTCATCGCTGTCCTCCTGCGATCAAAGAGTGCTTGACGACATATTACACGAGATGGAATATGTAGCCAGCCGCAACCGAACGAGGAACGCAGCCATGAAAATCGCCAGCTTCGATGTCGACGCCCAAAAAGGCTTCACCCCCCTCTGCCCCGCCGAACTCCCGGTGCCGGGTGGCGACGAGATCGCGGCGCACCTCAACCTGCTGGCCCGCCGCGCGGAACTGCGCATCGGCAGCAAGGACGCCCACAGCCCGCAAGCCGCCTGGGTCGTGCCCAGCCACGCGGAGATGCTCGCACCGCTGCCCCTGGCCAATGCCGACATCACCTGGGTGAGCCACTGCGTACCGGGCACCCCCGGCTTCGAGCTGCTGGACGAGCTGCCCCAGCCGCTGGACTACGACTACTTCGTGTGGAAGGGCGTGGAGCCCGACCTGCACCCCTATGGCGCCTGCTACCACGACCTGGCGGAACGCCGCAGCACCGGGGTGATCGAATTCCTCCGGCAGAACGCCGTCAGCCATGTACTGGTGGGCGGCCTGGCCCTGGACTACTGCGTGAAGACCACCGCGCTGCAACTGCGCCGCGCCGGCTTTGCGGTTATCGTCTACCTCCCGGCGTGCCGGGCAATCGCCGAAGCCACGGCCGAAGCCGCGCGGCTGCAGATGAACGAACTGGGCATCGCGCTGTGCGCCAGCGAGGCCGAACTGGACGCCTTGCTGAACAGCATCGAGAAGGAGATCTGATCATGGCCGAGAGCGTGTTTTCCGACCGCATCGTGCAGAACCTGCTGGACACCGATTTCTACAAGCTGACCATGATGCAGGCGGTGCTGCACAACTACCCCAACGCCGAGGTGGAGTGGGAATTCCGCTGCCGCAACGCCGAGGACCTGCGCCCCTATCTGGCGGAGATCCGCTACCAGATCGAGCGCCTGTCGGAGATTTCCATCACCGCCGACCAGCTGGCCTTCCTGGAGCGCATCCCCTTCATCAAGCCGGACTTCACCCGTTTCCTCAGCCTGTTCCGCTTCAACATGCGCTACGTCCAGGCCGGCATCGAGGACGACCAGCTGTGCATCCGCCTGCGCGGCCCCTGGTTGCACGTGATCCTCTTCGAGATCCCGCTGCTGGCCATCGTCAGCGAGGTGCGCAACCGTTACCGCTACCGCGAGGTGATCCTCGAACAGGCCAGCGAGCGCCTCTACCAGAAGCTCGACTGGCTCAAGGGCGAGGCCAGCGCCAGCGAGCTGGAAGGCTTCCAGATCGCCGACTTCGGCACCCGCCGACGCTTCTCCTACCGGGTGCAGGAAGAGATGGTGCACATCCTCAAACGCGACTTCCCCGGGCGCTTCGTCGGCACCAGCAACGTGCACCTGGCCCGCGAATTCGACATCAAGCCCATCGGCACCATGGCCCACGAGTGGCTGATGTCCCACCAGCAGCTGGGCCCGCGCCTGATCGACAGCCAGATCGCCGCGCTGGACTGCTGGGTCCGTGAGTACCGCGGCCTGCTGGGTATCGCCCTGACCGACTGCATCACCACCGATGCCTTCCTCAAGGACTTCGACCTGTACTTCGCCAAGCTCTTCGACGGCCTGCGCCACGACTCCGGCGACCCGCTGGAATGGGCCGAGAAGTGCATCCGCCACTATGAAAAGCTTGGTATAGACCCGCAGACCAAGACCCTCGTATTCTCCGACGGCCTCGACCTGGCCAAGGCGCTGAAGCTGTATCGCGCCCTGCACGGTCGTATCCATGTCAGCTTCGGTATCGGTACCAACCTGACCTGCGACATCCCGGGCGTGGAGCCCATGAACATTGTCATCAAGATGACCGCCTGCAACGGCCAGCCGGTGGCGAAGATCTCCGACACCCCGGGCAAGACCCAGTGCCGCGACGAGAACTTCGTCACCTACCTGAAACACGTATTCCGCGTATCAGACGCGCGCTAGCGCCAAGGAACCGCCATGAGCAATCGCCAGAAAGAGATAGCCGCCGCCCTGGATGTGGTACCCCCCTTCGCCGATGAAGCCGCCCTGCAGGCGGAGATCGAGCGGCGCAAGGCCTTCATCAAGACCTGCCTGCGCAACGCGCGGCTCAAGGTGCTGGTCTTGGGCATCAGCGGTGGCGTGGATTCGCTGACCGCCGGCCGCCTGGCCCAGGTGACGGTGGAGGAACTGCGCGCCGAGACCGGTGACCCGGACTACCGCTTCATCGCCGTGCGCCTGCCCCACAACACCCAGCACGACGAACACGACGCCCAGGCGTCACTGAAATTCATCCGCGCGGATGTCGAGGACACGGTGAACATCGCCAGCAGCGTGACCGGCCTCAGCGAGCAGGTGACCCACCTGCAGGCGCTGAGCGACGCCCGCCGCGATTTCGTGGTCGGCAACGTCAAGGCGCGTATCCGCATGGTCGCGCAGTTCGCCATCGCCAACGCCAACAACGGCCTGGTGATCGGCACCGACCACGCAGCCGAGGCGGTGATGGGCTTCTTCACCAAGTTCGGTGACGGCGCCTGCGACCTGGCCCCGCTGAGCGGCCTGGTGAAGAACCAGGTGCGCGCCATCGCCCGCTACCTGGGCGCGCCGGACAACCTGGTGCAGAAGGTGCCGACCGCCGACCTGGAAGAACTGCGCCCCGGCAAGCCCGACGAAGAGGCCCATGGCGTCAGCTACGCCGAGATCGACGCCTTCCTGCACGGTGAAAGCGTGCGCCAGGAGGCCTACGACATCATCGTGCGCACCTACGACGCCACCCAGCACAAGCGCGACCTGCCGCTGGTGCCCTGAGGCGCTACACCACCGGAGCGGGCGGCGGCGGGTCGGGAAGGGTCGGCTCGCCCGGTTCGTGGGGCTGGGTGGGCTCACCCGGCTCCTCGGGGTCGCCCGGCCCTGGCACCTGTTGCAGCACCAGCGACGGGTCGCTATGGGCGAGGATGGCGTCCACCAGTGCACTGGCACTGGGCGTCAGGGCTTCGAGGATGATCTGGGAGCGCATGGCGTTCCTCCGACGTTCACAGTGGCTTCAAGCAGTAGAGCCCCGTACCGACCGAAGAATTCCGCCTATTTCCGCCTCCGCCTCGTAGCCCGGGCTTCAGCCCGGGGCTCTTCCCTAAGCGTTCTCAACGCGGTTCGTTGAAATGCACGGTGATGGAGACCAGCACCGGCTGCTCCTCGTCGCCCTGGCGGTACTCCGGCTCGAAGCCGTAGCCCAGCCAGACCTCGCTGCCGTTCTTGACCACCAGGTCCGAGCGCTCGTCGCCGGTGCCTTCCAGCCCTTGCAGCCACGGGGCGGTCTGCTCGCGCCGCTGGCCCAGGTGCAGCTGGCCATCCAGGCTGAAACGCCAGTTCGCGCCACGCTCGCCAACGCCCTGCATCCAGCCGAGGAACAGGCTGTCGTTGTAGCCGCCCAGCTCCCAGCAGCGCACTTCGCGCAGGCGGTCACCGAGGAACACCAGCATCATCGAATTGCCATACAGCAGCCCGCGCCGCTTGCCGTACATGGGCAGCTCGGCCGTGGGCTTGCCCAGGCGCTCGACGAACTGGGCGCGGGTGGCGCTGGCCGGCAGGCCGAATGCCCCGGTACCGCTGAGCACGGAGAGCTCCGCAGCCTGCAACAACGAGCAAACGCCCAGGCCGAGGGTGAACAGGAGGGATTTGAGCAGGTTCATTCGTCAGGTTCCTTTGACTGGACAGAGCCATGAAAAAGCCGGGCATGGGCCCGGCTTTGGTCGCAACGCAGGTGGATCAGGCCTTGGGCAGGGTCACGCCGGTCTGGCCCTGGTACTTGCCACCGCGGTCGCGATAGGAGACTTCGCAGGCTTCGTCCGATTGCAGGAAGAGCATCTGCGCCACGCCTTCGTGGGCGTAGATCTTCGCCGGCAGGTTGGTGGTGTTGGAGAACTCCAGGGTCACGTGGCCTTCCCACTCGGGTTCCAGCGGGGTGACGTTGACGATGATGCCGCAGCGCGCATAGGTGCTCTTGCCCAGGCAGATGGTCAGCACGTCACGCGGAATACGGAAGTACTCGACCGTGCGGGCCAGGGCGAAGGAGTTCGGCGGAATGATGCAAACGTCGCTGTTGATGTCGACGAAGCTCTTCTCGTCGAAGTTCTTCGGGTCCACCACGGCGGAGTGGATATTGGTGAAGACCTTGAATTCGGCGGCGCAACGGACGTCGTAGCCGTAGCTGGACACCCCGTAGGAAATCACCCGGTTGTCGTCCGCGCCGCGCACCTGGCGCTCGACGAAGGGCTCGATCATCCCGTGTTCCTGGGCCATGCGGCGAATCCACTTGTCCGATTTGATGCTCATGGCGGGGGTCCTGTGAAGGTGAAAAATGATCGCGAATCTTACCGGGCGCGGGCCTTTCGGGCAAAGGGCAGCGACCGGTAGCGTGGCCTGGCGCCCAGCGCCGCCGAGCGGGGCTTGTGGCGGCGACGCCGACTGCGCCACTGTTGGCCCGCCCTTGTGGAGAAAGGACCCACCATGACCCCCTGGCTGATCATCCCCGGCCTGTTCTTCGCCGTCTTTTCCTTCTCGTTCTTCAAACGCCGCCGTGAAGTCGGCCGGGAACGGTTCATCCGCGAGTTCCGCCCGGCACCCTGGCTGTTCGACGAACTGCGCAAGCGCCACCCGCAACTGCGCCTGGAAGACTGCATGCTGGTGAGCGCCGGCCTGCGCCAGTACTTCCTCTGCTACCTGAAGAGCGGCTTCGGCTACGTCTCCATGCCCTCCCAGGTGGTGGACGACCTGTGGCACGCCTTCATCCTCGACACCCGCGAATACAAGCGCTTCTGCCAGAAGGCCTTTGGCCGCTTCCTGCACCACCGCCCGGCACGCACCCTCTCGGGCAACGCCCGCCAGGCCGACGCCGGCCTGCGCCGCTGCTGGTGGTACGCCTGCGAGCAGGAACGCATCGACCCGCGCCAGCCCGGCCGCGTACCGCTGCTGTTCGACCTGGACAGCCGCCTGGGCATCCTCGGCGGCTTCCTCTATGTGGCCGACTGCCAGGGCGTACGCCGCAATGACAGCGGCGACGCGGGCAGTGGCGTCATCTACTGCGGCGGTGATTTCGTCGGCGCCGACTCGGGCTACGGCTCCAGCGACTTCGGCGACGGCAGCGGCACCGGCAGCAGCCACCACGGCGGCAGCGACTCCTCGGGCGGGGACGGCGGCGGCTCGGATGGTGGCGGCGGGGACAGCGGCGGAGGCTGTGGCGGCGGTGGTGGCGACTGAGTCCCAGGTTGCGTGGCAGTCAGTCGACGACAACACGCGCCATCGCTAGGCTAGGCGCCCTTTTCACTCGGACGGAACCGGCATGATCGACGCGTTTTCACCCCTGCTCTACCTCAAGCTCACCTCCGGATACCTGAGCGGCCTCAACGTGAAATCCGGAAAGGTGCTCGAGGAACCGACGGTGCTCGCCATTCAGACCCGTGCGGGTAAACGGGTACCCGTCGCCCTGGGACTGGCGGCGAAACAGCTGGAAGGCCAACCGGGAATAGAGCTGCTCAACGGTTTCGAACACCCTCGCTCCCTGCTGGCTGACTTCTCCGTCGCGGAGAAGACCCTGCAACTGTTCATACGGGAGTTGGCGCCCAGGACCTTCTACAGCGCCGCGCCGGTGCTGGTCCTGCACCCGCAGGAACACCTGGAGGGTGGCCTGACGCAGATCGAGGCACGCGGGCTCTACGAGCTGGGGCGCGGCGCCGCGCGCAAGGTGCAGCTCTGGGTCGGCCGCGAACTGACCCGCGAGGAACTACTGGCCCGGCAGTTCCCCACGGAGGGCGGCACGCTGCTGGCGATCTAGCGGGCCCGGAGGCCCTCAGGCGCGCAGCGGCGTCCTCGGTCAGTCGTCGCTGATGGTGATGGTCGGCATGGCGCCGGCGCCCATGCCGGACAGGGCGATGCGCGCGCCGACGCTGCGGGCCATCTCCTGGTAGATCATGGCGATCTGGCTTTCCGGGTCGGCGATGGTGGTCGGCTTGCCGCCATCGGACTGCATGCGGATGGCCATGGACAGCGGCAGGGAAGCCAGCAGCTCGACGCCGTACTGGGTCGCCAGCTTCTCGCCACCGCCTTCGCCGAACAGGTGCTCGGCATGGCCGCAGTTGGAGCAGATGTGCACCGCCATGTTCTCCACCACGCCCAGCACCGGGATGTTGACCTTGCGGAACATCTCCACGCCCTTCTTGGCGTCCAGCAGGGCCAGGTCCTGCGGGGTGGTGACGATCACGCTGCCGGCCACCGGCACCTTCTGCGCCAGGGTCAGCTGGATGTCGCCGGTACCCGGGGGCATGTCCACCACCAGGTAGTCGAGGTCGTCCCAGGCGGTCTGGGTGATCAGCTGGATCAGCGCGCCGGAGACCATCGGGCCGCGCCACACCACCGGGGTGTTGTCATCGGTGAGGAAGGCCATGGACATGACCTCCACGCCGTGGGACTTGATCGGCACGAAGAACTTCTGGTCGCGCACCTCGGGGCGGGTGCCCTCGGCGATGCCGAACATGATGCCTTGGCTGGGGCCGTAGATATCGGCGTCGAGGATGCCCACGCGGGCACCTTCGCGGGCCAGCGCCAGGGCCAGGTTGGCGGCGGTGGTGGACTTGCCCACACCGCCCTTGCCCGAGGCTACGGCGATCACGTTCTTGACGTTGGCCAGGGCCGGCACCTGGGCCTGGGCCTTGTGCGGCTCGATCACGCAGTCGACCTCGACCTTGGCCGAATCGATGCCGTCCTGGTTCTCCAGGGCCATCTGCAGCATCTGCGCCCAGCCGCTCTTGAACAGCCCGGCGGCATAGCCCAGCTCCAGGCGTACGTGGACCTTGCCGCCCTGGATGTCGACCTCGCGCAGGCAGCCGGCGCTGACCGGGTCCTGGCCAAGGTGGGGATCGGTGAACTGACGAAGCGTGGCTTCCACCACGGCGCGGGTGACAGGCATGGAAGACTCCGGGAAAAAGACCGAGCGAAACAGGCGGGCATCTTAACCCAAAGCCCATGCAACAGATGAAAATGCCCCGCCACGCCTATATAGTTACCGACTTTCCCCGTGTTCCCAGTGCAGCCGATCACCATGACCGAAGCCCGCAAGATCCTCGTTACCAGCGCCCTCCCCTATGCCAACGGTTCCATCCACCTCGGGCATATGGTCGAGTACATCCAGACCGATATCTGGGTGCGCTTCCAGAAGATGCGCGGCAACCAGGCCATCTACGTTTGCGCCGACGACGCCCACGGCTCGGCCATCATGCTGCGCGCCGAGAAGGAGGGCATCACCTCCGAGCAGTTGATCGACAACGTGCGCGCCGAGCACACCACCGATTTCGCCGACTTCCTGGTGGAGTTCGACAACTACCACTCGACCCACTCGGACGAGAACCGCGCGCTGTCCAGCAGCATCTACACCCGGCTGCGCGACGCCGGCCACATCGCCACGCGCCCGGTGACCCAGTATTTCGACCCGGACAAGCAAATGTTCCTGGCCGACCGCTTCATCAAGGGCACCTGCCCGAAATGCGCGGCCGACGACCAGTACGGCGACAACTGCGAAGTCTGCGGCGCCACCTATGCGCCCACCGAGCTGAAGAACCCCAAGTCGGCCATCTCCGGCGCCACCCCGGTGCTCAAGGAATCGCTGCACTACTTCTTCAAGCTGCCGAACTTCGACGCCATGCTGAAGCAGTGGACCCGCAGCGGTGCCCTGCAGGAGTCGGTGGCCAACAAGATCGCCGAATGGCTGGACGCCGGCCTGCAGGAGTGGGACATCAGCCGTGATGCGCCCTACTTCGGCTTCGAGATCCCCGATGCCCCGGGCAAGTACTTCTACGTCTGGCTGGACGCGCCCATCGGCTACATGGCGAGCTTCCAGAACCTCTGCGCGCGCCGCCCAGAGCTGGACTTCGACGCCTTCTGGGCCAAGGACTCCAGCGCCGAGCTGTACCACTTCATCGGCAAGGACATCGTCAACTTCCACGCCCTGTTCTGGCCCGCCATGCTCGAAGGCGCCGGCTACCGCAAGCCGACCGCGCTCAACGTGCACGGCTACCTGACGGTGAACGGGCAGAAGATGTCCAAGTCCCGCGGCACCTTCATCAAGGCGCGCACCTACCTCGACCACCTGAGCCCGGAATACCTGCGCTACTACTACGCGGCCAAGCTGGGCCGCGGCGTGGACGACCTCGACCTGAACCTCGAGGACTTCGTGCAGAAGGTGAACTCCGACCTGGTGGGCAAGGTGGTCAACATCGCCAGCCGCTGCGCCGGTTTCATCCACAAGGGCAACGCCGGCCGCCTGGTGGCCGCCAACGCCGCGCCAGAGCTGTTCGCCGAGTTCAAGGCCGCTGCGCCGAGCATCGCCGACGCCTTCGAGAACCGTGACTTCGCCCGCGCCATGCGCGAAATCATGGCCCTGGCCGACCGCGCCAACGCCTGGATCGCCGACAAGGCGCCCTGGGCCCTGGCCAAGCAGGAAGGCAAGCAGGACGAGGTGCAGGCCGTGTGCGCTGCGGGCGTCAACCTGTTCCGCCAACTGGTGATCTTCCTCAAGCCGGTGCTGCCGAACCTCTCCGCCGCTGCCGAGCAGTTCCTCAACGTCGCCCCGCTGACCTGGGCCGACCACGAGACGCTGCTGGCCGACCACCAGTTGAATGCCTTCACCCCGCTGATGACCCGCATCGAGCCGGCGAAGATCGAAGCCATGGTCGCTGCCTCCAAGGAAGACCTGGCCGCCGCTGCACCGGCCCCTGCCGGCAACGGCGAGCTGACCAAGGACCCGCTGGCCGCCGAGATCGGCTTCGACGCCTTCGCCGCCGTCGACCTGCGCATCGCGCTGATCGAGAAGGCCGAGTTCGTCGAAGGGGCCGACAAGCTGCTGCGCCTGTCCCTGGACATCGGCGACGAGAAACGCAACGTGTTCTCCGGCATCAAGAGCGCCTACCCGGACCCGAGCAAGCTGGAAGGCCGCCTCACCCTGTACGTGGCCAACCTGGCCGCGCGCAAGATGAAGTTCGGCGTCTCCGAAGGCATGGTCCTGGCCGCCGGCCCCGGTGGCGAGGAGATCTACCTGCTCAGCCCCGACAGCGGCGCCAAGCCCGGCCAGCGCGTGAAGTAATACGCGCCGGCCATCACGAAGCGCCTGCCCGCTCACCGGCCAGGCGCTTCGTCGTTTCAGGAACCGATAAACCACGCGACACCACGCAAGGAACGCACATGATCAAGCACTGGACCCTGCCCCTGCTCCTGGCCCTCACCGCCCTGGCCGGCTGCTCCCAATCAGAAGGTGAAGGGAGCGGCGGTGCAGCCGCCTTCAGGGGCGAAGCCTCCAAGCCCGGTGCCTTCCTCGCCTACGAGCACCAGGTCACCATCCACCTCGCCGCCGAAAACGTCGCCCCGCGCCTGGCCGCCGCCCGCGAAGCCTGTGGTGACGGCCGCTTCGGCACCTGCGACCTGCTGGCCATCGAGCAGAGCCAGGGCGGCTACCGTGCCGGCCAGCTGGTGCTGCGCATCGTGCCCGAGGGCGTGGAAAAGATGGTTGCCCTGGCCGCCGAAGGGGGCGAACTGGCAAGCCGCAACACCCGCGCCGAGGACCTGGCCCAGGCCGTGGGCGACAACGCCCGCACCCGCGAGCGCCTGGAGCGCCAGTACAAGACCCTGGAAGCGTTCCAGGGGCGCAAGGACCTGGCCGTCGCCGACCTGCTGGCCCTGGCCCGCGAGATGGCCGAGCTGGAAGTGCAGCTGGCCGCCACCAACCAGGAAGCCGCCCAGCAGCAGCGCCGCATCGCCACCAACCTGCTGACCCTGGACTTCACCACCGACCAGCAACGCCCGAGCCGCCTGTCGCGCATCGGTGACGCCGCCTCCGGCCTGCTGGACAACGCCACCGAAGGCACCGCCCAGGCCCTGGAGATGCTCGGCTACGGCATTCCCTTCGTGATCATCCTCTTCCCCCTGGCGCTGCTGGTGCGCTGGTTGTGGCGCAAGGCCACGCGCCGCAACAAGGCCGCCGCCCAAGGCTGAGCTAGCCTTGCTGACAAGGGCCGCGACCGTGCGGCCCTGTACCGCTCCGGCAGCATCCCGGATAATGCGCGGCCTTTTCGATAGACCCGACGCCCCTGACCATGACCGACTTCATCCTCGCCCTGCTCGGCGCAGCGCTGGTCAATAACCTGATTCTCGTCCTGCCCCTGGGCACCGACGCCCTGCGCCAGTCCCGCAGCCGCAGCCTGGCGCTGGCCGGCGGCCTGCTGCTGGTGCTCGCCACACCGCTGGCCTGGGCCCTGGACCGTCTGCTGGCGCCCCTCGGCCTGGGCTACCTCGGCATCGCCCTGCTGCTCCCCGCCTTGCTGCCGCTGGCCTGGGCGAGCCTGGCCCTGCTCGCCCGCCTCGCACCGCACCTGCCCCGTGACGGCCTGCTGCCCCTGCTGCTGGGCAACGGCGCGGCACTGGGTGCCATGCTGCTGGCCGCTGCCGGTGATTTCGCCAGTGCCCTCGGCCTGGGCATCGGCGGTGGCATCGGCTTCTGGATCGCCCTGCGCCTGTTCGACGACCTGCTGCAACGGGTGGAGGCGGCCGACGTGCCCGCGCCCTTCCGTGGCCTGCCGGTGATGCTGATCTGCGCCGGGCTGATGGGCGTCGCCCTGCTCGGCTTCAACGGCATGGTGGCCTCATGAGCCAGGCGGCGCTGATCCAGCGCATCGACGCCCTGCTGCCCCAGACCCAATGCGGCAAGTGCGGCCACCCCGGCTGCCGGCCCTACGCCGAAGGCATGGCCCGAGGCGAGGCGATCAACAAGTGCCCGCCCGGCGGCAGCGCCACCATCATCGCCCTGGCCGACCTGCTGCAGGTGCCGACACTGCCCCTGGAGGCGCCCGGCGGCCAGGTGCCGCCACAGCTGGCGTTCATCCGTGAGGCCGAGTGCATCGGTTGCACCAAGTGCATCCAGGCCTGCCCGGTGGACGCCATCGTCGGCGCCGCCAAGCAGATGCACACGGTGATCGCCGACGAATGCACCGGCTGCGAGCTGTGCGTGGCGCCCTGTCCGGTGGACTGCATCGACATCCTGCCCCTGGCGGAACCGGCGGCAGGCGAGCAACGCCAGCGCGCCGACCAGTTCCGCCATCGCTACGAACAACGCAACCGCCGCCTCGCCCGCGACGAAGCCCGGCGCCTGGCAGAGCGCGAAGCCCGCGCTGCCAGGGCGTCCCAGGCGCAGGCGCGGCAACCGGTGGCGACGCCCACGCCCAGTGACCCGGTGCAGGCCGCCATCGAACGGGTCAAGGCACAGAAGGCCGCGGCCGGCATCCAGACCGAGCGGCAGAAACGCCTGAAGATCGAGGCCGCGCTGGCCAGGGTCGCCCTGGCCAAGGCCGAGAAGCAGCTGGAGGTCTACGGCACCTCCGATATCGCGGCCGAAGTGGAAGCGCTGCGCGTCGCCAACGCCAAGGCCCAGGCCGCACTGGAGGCGGCCAACGAGAGCACGCCGACCGCCCTGGACCAGGCCGCCTACAAGAAGGCCAAGATCGCCGCCGCCATGGGCCGCACCCAGCTGGCCAAGGCGGAGAAGGCCTTTGGCGATGAGCCGGACGCCGAGCAGCGCAGCCAGCTGGACGCACTGCGCGCCAGCGTGGCCCAGGCCGAAGCCGAGCTGGACCGCCTGCAAGGCGCCCAGCCGGCCGCCGCGCCCACACCGGGCATGGCCGCCCTGAAGCAGGCGAAGATCGCCCTGCTCAGCCGCCGTACCGAACTGCGCAGCGCCGAGGCCCGTGGTGCCGCCGAAGCGGAACTGGCACCTCTGCGCCAGGCCCTCGCCGACGCCGAGCAGGCGCTGCACGCCGCCGAGGACGCCAGTGGCAAGACCCCGCCGGACCTGCAACGCATCGACAAGAACCCCATCGACCCGGCCCTGCGCGCGCTGAAGACCGAGCTGGCCATGGCCCGTGCCGAGGTGAGCAAGCTGGAGCGGCGCCAACCCGTCGACGAACAGGCCCTGGCCCGCGCCCGGGAACGCCTGGCACGGGCCCAGGCGCAGCTCGACGGGCACCCGGGAGCATGACCGCGCAGCCCGGCTTCGACCCGCGCCCAGGCATGCGCCTGGTGCTGCTGGCCTGCCTGCCGGGCCTGCTTGCATTGCTCTGGCAGTACGGCTGCGGCACCCTGGTGCAACTGGCCATCGCCATTCCCACCGCACTGGCCGGCGAGGCTCTGGTGCGGCGCCTGCGCAGCCAGCGCATCGCCCCCACCGAGGCCCTGTTCGGCCTGGCGCCCCTGGCCGAGGGCGGCGCCTTGGTAACCGCCGTGTTGCTGGCCCTGGCGCTGCCGCCCTATGCGCCCTGGTGGCTGGCCCTGTGTGCGAGTGCCTGCGCCATTCTCCTGGGCAAATCGCTGTTCGGTGGCTTCGGCCACAACCCCTTCAACCCGGCGATGCTCGGCTCCGCCCTGGCCCTGCTGGCCTTCCCCGCCCACTTCACCCACTGGCCTGCCGCCGGCCAGGTCCACGGCCCCTGGGGCGCACTGCAACAGGTGTTCGGCGTCGGCAGCGGCCTGGTGGATGGCTGGAGCCAGGCCACGGTGCTGGATACCCTGCGCCACAACGACCGCCTGACCATCGACGAGCTGTTCGCCGGTCACGGCGCCTTCGGTGGCGTCGGCGGGCACGGTGCCGAGTGGGTCAACCTGGCCTTCCTCGCCGGCGGCCTGATCCTGCTGCAACAGAAGGTGATCCGCTGGCACGCACCGGTGGGTATGCTCGCCGCGCTTTTCGTCGCCGCGCTGCTGTGCTGGAACGGCAGCGGCTCGGACTCCAACGGCTCGCCCCTGCTGCACCTGTTTTCCGGCGCCACCATGCTGGGCGCCTTCTTCATCGTCACCGAGCCGGTTTCCGGCCCTGCCAGCGACCGCGCACGCCTGCTGTTCGGCGTGGGCGTCGGCCTGCTGGTCTATGGGATCCGCACCTGGGGCGGCTACCCGGACGGCCTGGCCTTCGCGGTGCTGGCGATGAACCTGCTGGTGCCCACGCTGGAACGGGTCGCCGCACGCGGGGCACGCCCATGAACGGCCGCATGCTGGCGGTGTTGCTGGCGCTGGGCCTTGGCGGCCTGGCGCTGCTGGTCGCCTCGTACCAGGGGCTCGGCCCGCAGATCACCGCGGCCGCCGTGGATGCCGACGAACGCGCGCTGCTCGACCTGTTGCCGCCCGGCAGCTACGACAACCATCCCCTGCGCGAGCCGATCGCCCTGCCGGACGCCGAGGCCCTGGGCCGCCCCGCGCCCACCGCCGCCTGGCTGGCGCGCCGCGAAGGCAAGGTGGTGGCGTTGCTGCTGCCGGTCACGGCCGCCGGCTACGAAGGCCCGATCCGCCTGCTGCTGGCCATCGCCCCGGACGGCCGCCTGTTGCGCAGCAAGGTGCTGGAACACCGCGAGACCGCCGGCATCGGCGACCGCATCGAGCCCGCCCGCAGCCCCTGGCTGGCGAGCCTGGAAGGCGTCTCACTGGGCAACCGCCCGGGCGAGTGGCGGGTGAAAGCCGATGGCGGCGCGTTCGACCAGATCGCCGGCGCCACCATCACTTCCCGCGCCGTGGTCGCCGCGACCCAGCAGGGTTTGCGCTACTTCGACGCCCATCGCGAGCAGCTGCTGGGGGATGCGCCATGAAGCCCGCCACCGCCCTGCCCCTGCTTGGCCTGGCGCCCCTGCTGGGCGCCAGCGACCTGCTGGTCAAGGCGCTGGGCATCGCCCTGGTTGCCCTGCCGCTGCTGACCCTGTTTGGCCTGCTGCTGCCTGCGCTGCGCCGTGCGCTCTCGGGCCACGCCCTGTGGTTCGGCGCCCTGCTGCTGACCGGCGTGCTGGTAGGCCTCGCCCAGTTGCTGATGCAGGCCTTCGCCTTCGAGCTGCATCGGGCCCTGGGCCCCTTCCTCGCCCTGCTGGCGCTGCCCTGCCTGCTGCTGGTGGCGAGCGAACCCGCCGGTCCCGCTGCGGGCCTGCGCCAGGGGTTGCTGTTCGCCGCGTGTGCCCTGCTGCTGGGCGCGCTGCGGGAACTGCTCGGCCACGCCAGCCTGCTGGCCCACGGCGAATGGCTGGGCCTTGGCGCCCTGCACTGGCAGGCGGCTGCCGACGGCCTGCCGCTCTTCGCCTCGGCGCCGGGAGGCCTTATCCTCCTGGGCCTGCTCCTGGCGCTCGCGCGCCTCAAACCATAATCAGAAGCCGTCGACCATGAATGCCGCCAAACGCCTGGAAATCTTCCGCCGCCTGCATGAGGACAACCCCGAGCCCAAGACCGAACTGGCCTATTCCTCGCCCTTCGAGTTGCTGATCGCGGTGATCCTCTCCGCCCAGGCCACCGACGTCGGGGTGAACAAGGCCACGGCCAAGCTGTTCCCGGTGGCCAACACGCCGGAGGCCATTTATGCCCTGGGCGTGGAGGGTCTGTCGGAGTACATCAAGACCATCGGCCTGTACAACAGCAAGGCGAAGAACGTCATCGAGACCTGCCGCATTCTCGTGGAGAAGCACGGCAGCCAGGTGCCGGACGAGCGCGAGGCGCTGGAGGCCCTGCCCGGCGTCGGCCGCAAGACCGCCAACGTGGTGCTCAACACCGCCTTCCGCCAGCTGGCCATGGCGGTGGATACGCACATCTTCCGCGTCAGCAACCGCACCGGCATCGCCCCCGGCAAGAACGTGGTGGAGGTGGAGAAGAAGCTGCTCAAATTCGTACCAAGGGATTACCTGCTCGACGCGCACCATTGGCTGATCCTGCATGGGCGTTATGTCTGCGTGGCCCGCAAGCCGCGCTGTGGCGCCTGCCGGATCGAAGACCTGTGCGAATACAAGGCGAAAACCTCGGACGATTGAGGCTTCATTGAATGGCTCGATGCTTCGATTGAAAAAATCTTTTTTACCGGCCCCTGCTTTGTCGCTATAAGGTGCGCCAATAGCGCCCCGCATCGTGGAGTGACCGTATGAGCACAGCCAAAGAAGAGATCGAGACCGAGGAAGACTTCGTCGCCGAGGACGCTGATGATGGCGAGGCTCCGGCCGAGGTTGCCAAGACCAACCTGACCAAGCGCCGCATCATCGATAACTACCTGGAAGAGCGCCGCCTGCAGAAGCAGTTGTCCGATTACGATTTCGACCTCTGATGTGAAGCCACCCGAAAGCCCCGCCGATGCGGGGCTTTTTGTTTGTCGGGTTTCAGCCGGGCGGCACACCCATCTGCAGACGAAAAAAAGCCCCGCATTGGCGGGGCTTCTTCAGGTGCCTGGCGCTCAGTCGTTGCGCGAGGGCGAGAGCAGCTCGATCTTGTAGCCGTCCGGGTCTTCGACGAAGGCGAGGATGCTGGTGCCGTGCTTCATCGGGCCCGGCTCGCGGGTGATCTTGCCACCACGGGTGCGGATGTCTTCGCAGGCCTTGTAGACATCGGCCACTTCCAGGGCGATGTGGCCGTAGCCGGTGCCCAGCTCGTATTTATCCACACCCCAGTTGTAGGTCAGCTCGATGACGCTGTTCTCGGCTTCGTTGCCGTAGCCGACGAACGCCAGGGTGAACTGGCCGTCCGGGTAGTCCTTGCGACGCAGCAGGGTCATGCCCAGGACTTCGGTGTAGAAGGCGATGGATTTGTCCATGTCGCCGACGCGCAGCATGGTATGCAGCAGTCGCATCTCGGTTTCTCCTCATTGGCTTGAAACGACAAGCCCCGGCTCGTGACCGGGGCTTGGAAGGCAGCTTAAAGCCGGAAGCCTGAAGCGGGAAGTCTTCCAGCTTCAGGCTCTCAGCTTCCAGCTCAGAACAGCTTGCGGCCCTTGCCGGCGGCAATGCGCATGCGCAGGGCGTTGAGCTTGATGAAGCCCGCCGCGTCCGCCTGGTTGTAGGCGCCGCCGTCTTCCTCGAAGGTCGCGATGTTGGCATCGAACAGCGAGTCGTCGGACTTGCGGCCGACCACGACGACGTTGCCCTTGTACAGCTTCAGGCGCACGACACCGTTCACGTTGGTCTGCGAGGCGTCGATCATCTGTTGCAGCATCAGGCGCTCGGGGCTCCACCAGTAGCCGGTGTAGATCAGGCTGGCGTACTTGGGCATCAGCTCGTCTTTCAGGTGGGCCACTTCGCGGTCCAGGGTGATCGACTCGATGGCGCGGTGGGCGCGCAGCATGATGGTGCCGCCGGGGGTCTCGTAGCAGCCACGGGACTTCATGCCGACATAGCGGTTCTCGACGATGTCGAGGCGGCCGATGCCGTTCTCGCCACCGATGCGGTTCAGCTCGGTCAGCACCTGGGCCGGGGACATGTCCTTGCCGTCGATGGCGACGATGTCGCCGGCGCGGTAGGTCAGCTCGATGTAGGTGGGGGTGTCCGGCGCCGCTTCCGGCGACTTGGTCCACTTCCACATGTCTTCTTCGTGCTCGGTCCAGGTGTCTTCCAGCACGCCGCCTTCATAGGAGATGTGCAGCAGGTTGGCGTCCATGGAGTACGGCGACTTCTTCTTGCCGTGGCGCTCGATCGGGATGGCGTGCTTCTCGGCATAGTCCATCAGCTTCTCGCGGGACAGCAGGTCCCACTCACGCCAGGGGGCGATCACTTTCACGCCCGGCTTCAGCGCATAGGCGCCCAGCTCGAAGCGGACCTGGTCGTTGCCCTTGCCGGTGGCGCCGTGGGAGATGGCGTCGGCGCCGGTCTCGTTGGCGATCTCGATCAGGCGCTTGGCGATCAGCGGACGGGCGATGGAAGTACCCAGCAGGTACTCGCCTTCGTAGATGGTGTTGGCGCGGAACATCGGGAACACGAAGTCGCGGACGAATTCTTCGCGCAGGTCGTCGATGTAGATTTCCTTGACGCCCATGGCCTGGGCCTTGGCACGGGCCGGCTCGACCTCTTCGCCCTGACCGAGGTCGGCGGTGAAGGTCACCACTTCGCAGTTATAGGTATCTTGCAGCCACTTGAGGATTACCGAGGTGTCCAGGCCACCGGAATACGCCAGGACAACCTTCTTTACGTCCGCCATGCCATCAACTCCACGGGGTTGTGCGAAAAACCCGTGATTCTACTGACCCTGGCGGCCAAATTACAGTGGCGCGACAGGCAATGACGACCAAGCGACAGATTCTTTCGTCGAATCGACCCGGGCGGGCTCAGGACGCCGCGCCCTGGGTGGCCTTGTCGGCCTCGGGGATGATCGGCGCAGGAGCCGCTGCCGGCGTTTCGGCGGGAGGCGGTGCTTCGGCTTCGCGGGACAGGGCGAGGGTGACGCGACGGTTCTTCGCCCGGTTGGCTTCGTTGCTGTTGGGCACCAGCGGGTAGCGCTCGCCATGGAAGCGCATGACCATGTGCGATTCGGGAATGCCGTTGGCCTTGAAGTAGTCGAACACCGCCAGGGCGCGACGGCGCGAGAGGTCGCGGTTGGTCAGGCGATTGCCGGCGTTGTCGGAGTGACCGTCGATCTCGATGTGGTTCACGCTGGGATCGGCCTTGAGGTAGTCGAGGATGATCTCCAGCCGCGCACGGCCCATTTCGTCCAGCGCCGTGCCACCGCCCGGGAACGAGACCTGGGCGCTCTTGATCTGGTCGAAGTTCACCGGCAGCAGCTTGGTGGTGCAGGCGAGGTAGTCGTTGTAGGCCTTGTTGAAATTCACCGGCAGCAGGCGCACCTCCATGGCTTCGCCGCCCTGCAGGGTGCGGTGGCGTACCAGCGGGCTGCGCCCTTCCAGCAGGCCGGTGAGCAGGCGCCCGCCCTGGAGCTGGCTGCTGTTGAACGGGACTTCGCCATTGCCGACGCTGACGGCGCCGAGGTTGATGTCGCCACGCCCGGGCTGCCAGGGGGCGGCGGCGGCCAGCAGGGTGGCCGAACCTGCGCCCATCCAGCGTTCGCGGGCCTTGAGACGGAAGGTCACCTGCTCGCCGGCACGGCGCACGAACTCACCGCTGCCGAAGTCGGTGATCGGTTGCGACAGGCGGCACTCGAACTTGTCGCCCTCGACCGCCCATTCGGCCTTCTCCAGGCGGGTCTGGAAGGTGATGGCCATGGCCGGAAGGCTGGCGAACAGGCTGAGCAGGGCGACATAGCACTGGCGCACGACGGCGGGCTCCACGGGAAATTTCTGCACTCCCTAGGGCTATCGGTGGCGGCCTGCAAAACTTGAGTGGATTCGCCGCATCCGTTCGTTGCCCGCAGCGCCGCCGCAGGGCCTTCGCTGTCACACCGTGAAAAAACCGCCGACGCCTTGAAACACAAGCCCCGCGTGCCCCGAAAAAGCTTTTCCGGTAGCATGCACGACGAGTTTTGCCCGCCTGGAAGCCCCCCCATGTCCGACCGTTTGACCTTGCTGCGCCCCGACGACTGGCACATCCATCTGCGCGATGGTGCCGTGCTGTCCCACACAGTCGCCGATGCCGCGCGCACCTTTGGCCGCGCCATCATCATGCCCAACCTGGTGCCCCCGGTGCGCAACGCCGAAGAGGCCGACGCCTATCGCCAGCGCATCCTCGCCGCACGCCCGGCCGGCAGCCGCTTCGAGCCGCTGATGGTGCTCTACCTCACCGACCGCACCCGCCCCGAGGACATCCGCGCGGCCAAGGCTTCCGGCTTCGTCCATGCCGCCAAGCTGTACCCGGCCGGCGCGACCACCAACTCGGACTCGGGCGTCACCAGCATCGACACCATCTTCCCGGCCCTGGAAGCCATGGCCGAAGTCGGCATGCTGCTGCTGGTCCACGGTGAAGTGACCCGTGGCGATGTCGACGTGTTCGACCGCGAGAAGATCTTCATCGACGAGCACCTGCGCCGCGTGGTCGAGCGCTTCCCGACCCTGAAGGTGGTCTTCGAGCACATCACCACCCGCGATGCCGTGCAGTTCGTGGAGGCCGCCTCGGCCAACGTCGGCGCGACCATCACCGCCCACCACCTGCTGTACAACCGCAACCACATGCTGGTCGGCGGCATCCGCCCGCACTTCTATTGCCTGCCGATCCTCAAGCGCAACACCCACCAGGAAGCCCTGCTGGATGCGGCCACCAGCGACAGCACGCGCTTCTTCCTCGGCACCGACTCGGCGCCCCACGCCAAGCACGCCAAGGAAGCCGCCTGCGGTTGCGCCGGCTGCTACACCGCCTATGCAGCCATCGAGCTGTACGCCGAGGCCTTCGAGCAACGCAACGCCCTGCACAAGCTGGAAGCCTTCGCCAGCAAGAACGGCCCGGACTTCTACGGCCTGCCGCGCAATACCGACAGCATCACCCTGGTCCGTGAAGAATGGACTGCCCCCGCAAGCCTGCCCCTGGGCGAGCAGACCGTAATCCCGCTGCGCGCTGGCGAGAAGCTGCGCTGGCGCCTGCTGGAGAAAAACGCGTGAGCGAAGACCTGTACGACGACGAGCTCGACGGCAGCCTGCCCCAAGGCCCTCGCCACCCCATGGCCGCCCGCTTCCGCGGCTACCTGCCGGTGGTGGTGGACGTGGAGACCGGCGGTTTCAATGCCGCCACCGACGCCCTGCTGGAGATCGCGGCGACCACCATCGCCATGGACGAACAGGGCTTCCTCTACCCGGACCACACCCACTTCTTCCGCATCGAGCCGTTCGAAGGCGCCAACATCGAACAGGCGGCGCTGGAGTTCACCGGCATCAAGCTCGACCACCCGCTGCGCATGGCGGTGAGCGAAGAGCACGCGCTGAATGAAATCTTCCGGGGCCTGCGCAAGTCGATCAAGGCCAGCGGCTGCAAGCGCGCCATCCTCGTGGGGCACAACAGCAGCTTCGACCTGGGCTTCCTCAATGCGGCCGTGAACCGCACCGGGCTCAAGCGCAACCCCTTCCACCCCTTCTCCAGCTTCGACACCGCCACCCTCGCCGGCCTCGCCTATGGGCAGACCGTCCTGGCCAAGGCCTGCCAGGTGGCCGGCATCGAGTTCGACGGCCGCGAAGCCCACTCCGCGCGCTACGACACCGAGAAGACCGCCGAGCTGTTCTGCGGCATCGTCAACCGCTGGAAGGAAATGGGCGGCTGGATGGAAGACGACGACTGAGGTCGCGTTATCCACAGCCTCTCTATAAGGAAGCCCGGCCAATGCCGGGCTTTCTTTTGCCTGGGCCATTCCCGCCCCGGTAGGTTGGCGCCGAGCCTGCGAGGCCCAACGCCGCGGAGCCCGGAACCGCATCAGCCGGGGTTGGTAACTCAACCAAATTGCGCTCAGGGCCGCTCTGGAAAGGAGCCTGACGGACGGACTTTGACAATCATTCTCATTCTGATTAGTATCGCTTTCCATCAAGCCCACTACCGAGCGTTGAGCCCACCCATGTACGTCTGTCTCTGCCAAGGTGTCACTGACGGCCACATTCGTGATGCGATCTATGAAGGCTGCTGCAGCTACCGCGAGGTCCGCGAGACCCTCGGTGTCGGCACCCAATGCGGCAAATGCGCCTGCCTCGCCAAGCAGGTGGTGCGTGAAACCCTCACCGAAGTACAGAGCAGCCAGGCCGCCCTCGCCTATCCCGCGACCTTCGTGCCTGCCTGATACAAAATAGTTTTGAAGAACCGGACCTAGCGTCCGGTTTTTTTATGCCCGTAATTCAAGCAGTTAGCGCCAAGACGCGGAATCTAAACATTCTTATTCACATTCAAATTCTCTTACTAATCAATAACTTACGTTGACTTTGCCGGGAAACTGGATAAAATTCGATCACTTCCACCCCTTTGCACGGCAGGACTCCACATGAAAGGCGACAAGAAAGTCATCCAGCATCTCAACAAGATCCTTGGCAACGAACTTGTGGCCATCAACCAGTACTTCCTGCATGCCCGCATGTACGAGGACTGGGGCCTGGAGAAACTCGGCAAGCACGAGTACCACGAGTCCATCGACGAGATGAAACACGCCGACAAGCTCATCAAGCGCATCCTCTTCCTGGAAGGCATCCCCAACCTGCAGGATCTGGGCAAGCTGATGATCGGCGAGAACACCAAGGAAATGCTCGCCAGCGACCTGAAGCTGGAACAGACCGCCGTACCGGACCTGAAAGCCGCCATCGCCTACTGCGAGAGCGTCGGTGACTACGGCACCCGCGAACTGCTCGAAGACATCCTCGAATCCGAGGAAGAGCACATCGACTGGCTGGAAACCCAGCTGGGCCTGATCGACAAGGTCGGCCTGGAGAACTACCTGCAGTCGCAGATGGACGAGTAAAACGTCCGGACATGAAAAAGCCCCGCATCTGCGGGGCTTTTCTTTTGGAGCGGGAGCGGTATCAGGCGCTGGCGCCGGACTTGCTCACTGCGTCCTTGATCAGTTGCTGCAGCTCGCCCTTGTCGAACATCTCGGCAAGGATGTCGCTACCGCCGACCAGCTCACCGCCCACCCAGAGTTGGGGGAAGGTCGGCCAGTTGGCGTAGGTGGGCAGGTTGGCGCGGATTTCCGGGTTCTGCAGGATGTCGACATAGGCGAACTTCTCGCCACAGCCCATGACCACCTGCGCGGCACGCGCGGAGAAGCCGCACTGCGGGGCATTCGGCGAGCCCTTCATGTACAGCAGTACGGTGTTGTTGGCGATCTGCTCTTTGATGGTTTCGATGATATCCATGGCTACCTCGGCTGAACGTTCCGACTCGTCGGTCGGCAGGATGGCGGCATTGTAACGGAAGTCCGAGCTCAACGCTCGGACTTGCCCTGCGACATTCAGGCCGCCACCACCTCCACTGGAACCCCGTTCAGCGCGGCATTGCCGGAAACCGCATCCAGCTGCCGCTCGTCGGTCAGGTCGTTGGCGCTGGCCCCGGGTTGCTCGCTGGCGATTCCCATCATCACCCCGGGTCGTGCATGGCCCCAGCCATGGGGCAGGCTGACGACGCCGGGCATCATCTCTTCGCTGGCCGCCACCTCCACCTCGATCATCCCCACCCGCGAACGCACCCGTACCCGCTGCCCGTCCACCAGCCCGCGACGCTCCAGGTCGCCCGGGTTCATCAGCAGCTGATGACGCGGCTTGCCCTTCACCAGGCGGTGGTAGTTGTGCATCCAGGAGTTGTTGCTACGCACGTGGCGGCGGCCGATGAGCACCAGTTCGCCTTCCGCCGGCAGTTGCTGGGCGGCGAAACGGCCCAGGTCGTCGAGGAAGATCGACGGTGCGCCAACCACGCGCTTGTCAGCCGTTTTCAGGCGCCCCGCCAGGTTGGGCTTGAGCGGCCCCAGGTCCAGCCCATGGGGGAAATCGCCCAGGCGCTGCACCGAGAGCTTGTGCTCGGAACGATCGCCATAAGGGCCGAAGCGCAGGCCCATGTCGATCATCTGCTTCGGCTCCAGGGTCGGCTTCAGCTCGACGCCGGTGCGCGTGGCGAAGGCCTGGGCCAGGCCGACGAAGATCTCCCAGTCGTGCAGGGCACCCTGGGGCTTGGCCAGCACCGGCTCGTTGAAGCGGGTGACGTTGCGCACCGCGAAGACGTTGAAGGTGGTGTCGTAGTGATCGTGCTCCAGCGGCGCGGTGGGCGGCAGGATCAGGTCGGCGTAGCGCGTCGTTTCGTTGATGTAGAGGTCGATGCTGAGCATGAAGTCCAGGCCGTCCAGGGCCTGCTCCAGGCGCCGCCCGTTGGGGGTGGACAGCACCGGGTTGCCGGCCACCGTCACCAGCGCACGGATCTGCCCATCGCCCGGGGTCAGCATCTCTTCGGCCAGGGCCGAGACGGGCAGCTCGCCACCGTATTCCGGCAACCCGGAGACGCGGCTCTGCCAGCGGTTGAAATGCCCGCCGCCAGTGGTCGCCACCAGGTCCACCGCCGGCTCGGTGCAGAGCACGCCGCCGACGCTGTCGACGTTGCCGGTGACCAGGTTGATCAACTGGATCAGCCACTGGCAGAGGCTGCCGAAGGCCTGGGTGGAAACCCCCATGCGCCCGTAGCAGACGGCGCTCTCGGCGGCGGCGAAGTCTCGCGCCAGCTGGCGGATGGCCGCGGCGTCGATGCCGCAACGGGGGCCCATGCTCTCGGCGGTGAAGCCGCTGATGGCACGGCGCACGTCATCCAGCCCGTCGACGGCCAGGTGGGTGCCGCGGCCCAGGTTCTCCTCGAACAGGGTGTTGAGCAGTGCCAGCAGTAACGCGGCATCCTGGCCGGGGCGCACGAACAGATGCTGGTCGGCGATGGCCGCCGTCTCGCTGCGACGCGGGTCCACCACCACCAGGCGGCCGCCCCGGGCCTTGAGGGCCTTCAGGCGCTTCTCCACATCGGGCACGGTCATGATGCTGCCGTTGGACGCCAGCGGGTTGCCGCCGAGGATCAGCATGAAGCCGGTGTGGTCGATGTCCGGGATGGGGATCAGCAGGCCATGGCCGTACATCTGCTGGCTCACCAGGTGATGGGGCAACTGGTCCACCGAGGTCGCGGAGAAGCGGCTGCGGGTCTTCAGCAGGCCAAGGAAGTAGTTGCTGTGGGTCATCAGCCCGTAGTTGTGCACGCTGGGGTTGCCCTGGTACACCGCCACCGCGTTGTTGCCGTGGCGGGCCTGGATCTCGGCCAGGCGCTCGGCCACCATGGCGAAGGCTTCATCCCAGCCGATGGGCTGCCATTCGCTGCCAGCGCGGCGCATGGGCTGGCGCAGGCGATCGGGGTCGTTCTGGATGTCCTGCAGGGCCACCGCCTTGGGGCAGATATGGCCACGACTGAAGCTGTCCTGGGCATCGCCCTTGATGGAGAGGATGTGACGGGAGCCGTCGTCCCGGTCCTCGGTTTCGATGGTCAGCCCGCAGATGGCTTCGCAGAGATGGCATGCACGGTGGTGAACGGACTTGGTCATGGCCTTGCCTCATGTTCTTGTTCGAGACGACCGGTCGGGTCGCAAGAGCAGAACTATGGAAGCAAGCCGCCCAGTTCGCCAGCAGCGTTCGCCCCGTGAATCGGCCGCCATCATGGTGGCGCATCAGCGCTTCGGGGCAACCATCACGAGGCCTGGAGCGCAGCGGCAGCGACCGCCGGGAGGGCCGCCGGGCGGCAATTTGCGCCAATGCGTAATTTCCTTATGAAGCCCCGAGGGGTGTATAGGGGCTTGCAGGGCGCATTCCTTCGTTTCGGACCGCTGTATACATATCCAGAAATCCCCCTCCTTTCCCCTCGATTGGTACAAAAAGTGGTACAGGAATCCAATCGATTCTTGCCCGTTCTGGGCTCCCGTTCTTCCCCCTGATCTACCCTTCCACCTACACCCATCACCAGCAGGGCGCCGACCATGTGCGGCCGTGTCGTCCAGGCCATGACCTGGCAGGAAATCGTCGAGACGCTGCAGTACCCGCCGTCACAACCACAGCTCGACCTGGGCCCTGTCGAGCTGTGGCCGCGCTACAACGTCTACCCACACGGCTCTATCGCCGTCCTCTCGTCTGCCGGCGACACCCTGGTGGCCGGTACCGCGCCCTGGGGCTGGCGGCCACACTGGGCAACCGATGGCCGGTTGCCGAGCAACGCCCGGTCGGAGAAGGTGGCCCACTCCAACTACTGGCGCGCCATCTGGCCGCACAGGCGCCTGATCCCTATCAACGGCTGGTTCGAGTGGACGCCGAGCGGCAAGGAACGGTTGCCCTGGTACATCCGGCGCCGAGATGGGCGCCCCACCCTCTGCGCCGCCGTCGGCCAGATCCACCAGCCGGAGCTCCAGAAGGGCGACGGCGTGGTCCTCATCACCGCCGACAGCCTGGGCGGCATGGTCGACGTGCACGACCGCCGACCGATCGCGCTCACGCCCGAGCGCGCCCGGGAATGGCTGGACCCGGCCACACCGAAGGAGCGCGCCGAGCAGATGCTGCTGGAGGGCGAGCCCCCGGAAGTGTTCGAGTGGTTCCGGGTCAGCCAGGAGGTGAACAAGCCAGCAAACGAGGGGGCGCAGCTATTGGAGCCGCTGCAAGAGGACCTGCTCTAGCGATAGACCTCGCGCTCAACCATCGTGCGGTACTGGTCAGGCTGCAGGGCAGCAATCTCCTCCTGAGCCCAGGCCGACCACTTCCCTTTCCTGCGCTCCTTCTCGCCCTTGATGCGGGCAGCCTCGCCTTTTGCGCGGTCCAGGTTCGACTGCCAGAACTGGAAGGATCTGGCCTTCTCCTCCTCGATGGCGTTGCGCTCGTCAGGGTGGAGCTCGGTGAGGTTGCGGATCATGGCGGCACCTACTGCGGGAAGGGGCGGCCATTGTAGGGCCCTCGCACCGAACAGGGGGCGCACTTCGTCCGCCAGAGTTGGCAGAGCGAGCTGGCCGATAAATACTGTACGCATAAACAGTATTTGTGAGCCACTATGTTCCGCGCCCCCACCGACCGCGACCGCTTCAGGTTCGCCCTGGAATACCACCAGCACATCTACGGGATGACCGATCAGTGGGCCAAGGAACAGTTCCGCCTGGCTGGTGAGGCGCTCGCCGCCGGCCTGGTTGATGAGATGGAATTTTTCGAGATGCGGGACCTGGTCATCAGCATGGCCACGCATGCGCGGGAGCGCGTTGCCGGTGATCGGGTGCATACCCTTGGGGTCTATCACGTCATCGATGAGGCGAATGGCGCAGTGGTAGGAGTGCTGGAACGGCGCCATCTCGCCGCGAGCCAGCACCCGCAGGTCGACGGCGTGCGGGCTGGGCATGACGCGAACGGGCAGCTACGGATGATCGAGGACCGAATCCTCGATCGCGGGGCGATTGACGGCCTCACCTGGACCGACAGCAAGAGCGGCGTCGCGTACCGCTTCCACTTGGTTGGCCACCTGCAGAACGGCCAGCGTACGCCCCGGATCATCGACCAGGACCACTACCGCCTGGTGCGGGACCTGGCCCGCGAAGCGCTGGCCGTCGGCGACCAGCCCCGCGCGGATCTGCTGCAGGCCCGCCTGCACTGGGCCGCCTGGATGCCGTGCCCAACCTGCCGGGAGCGGTTCGCCCTGGTGGACGACTGCGAGACCTGCGGTGGCCAGGGCCTGGTGTCTGCACCAGTTCCTGGCCCTGATTGGTGATTATGTATCTAGAGCTTGAAGTGAGACCCGTGCAGAATAAACAGAACTCCACCGCTTGCACCGAAGGAAAATAGGGATGTTTGAAGTCCAAGCCGAAGCAGCTTCGCTGTACAAATTTTACTCGTTCAACGCGAGAAACTTGGAAGCTCTATCAGAGCCATATGTCTGGTTCTCCAAACTAGATAGCTTCAATGACCCATTTGAAGGCGTTGTCCGGGAAGTTGAAATCAAAGGAGAACAAATGCTCCTGCCAATGATGAAAAAATACTTAAAGTATAAGCATAAAATGCCGGCTATCGAAGCTGAGAAAGCACTCCTTCAACATCTATTAAGAGCACCTGAAGAAGCGGCCGCAGAGTACCAGCAAATAGCGGAGGACATAACGAATGCGACGAGAGCAGATATAGAAAAACTAAGTTTTTTCTGCTTATTCAGAGAGAACCCAGAGCGTTCGCCGCACGAAAAGCTGCTCATGTGGAGTCATTATAGCGATGGCCTAAGGGGTATGAGATTAGAGTTCGACACTGGTGCTCTCCTAGACTCCCTTGAAGTTCCAAGCGGGGCCGTAATAGCGCATCCCGTAAAATATGTGTCGGAACCGCCAACTGTCTCAGTAATGGACTACCTCTCATTGCTGTCAGACAAAATCAGCTTTAAAGATTGTGCGGAGATAGTATTTAATCGAGTAGCATTTAAGAATACAGCCTGGGAGTATGAACAAGAGTATCGAATTATCAGCCATCAGGCCGGGATGGCGCGCTATTCGCCAGACGCAATAAAGGAGGTGGTTTTTGGCGAAAAAATGCCAGATCGACAGAAGAGAATCGCGTACAAGCTTCTGAGGGCGCACGGATCTAATACAAAATTTAAGGTAGCCAAAATCAGCAGATGGAATTACGAAATAGTCTTTGAAGAATATGTAAATTAGCGATTAGTTTATTCAGACTAAGGATGTAGCGACTGGCAGGCTGTAACGGCCGCCAGCAGCTCCCGCTCGTAGCCGATCCGCTGCCGGCGCTCGGCGAGCAGCGCACGCACCTTCATCTCCAGCGAGTCGCCCGCGCGCAGCGTCGATGCTGCCCAGGGCGGCACAGCCACCTCCGGCACCCGGCAAGGCACCGCCACCGGCACCTCCACGCGCACCAGGCGCGGCTCGGCCTCCTGCCGGCCGGCGCACCCCGCCAGCGCAATCACTCCCACCACCACGATTCCCAGCCTCATAGCCCCAGCTCCTGGTCGATCACTGTCGCGGCCGCGGCGCACTGGTCGCCGCCGATCCGCTCCTGCTGCAGGCGTTGGGCGGCCGCGTAGTCGCCGGCGGCGGCCTTCCGCGCCTCCTGCTGGGCCTGGGCGGCGACCTGCTGTCGTTGCTCAGCCTCGGCGCGCAGCTGGGCCACGCGCGCGTTCTGCTCGCCGACGGCACTCTCCAGTGCGCCCCGGGCGAGACGGCACTTGGCGGCCAGGTCCTGGGCCTCGTCCAGTTGGGGGCGGTAGTGCCCAGCCGCCAGCCAGGCACCGAGGGCGCCGGCGGCCAGCAGCGCCAGCCCGGCCAGCACAACGCGAATCGGAATGGACGACATCATGACTCGAGCTCCGGCAGGTCGACGGTCTGCCCCGCAAGCGCGTGCGTGCAGTCATCCAGGAACTGGATACGGCCATCGGTGACGAAAGAGTGGCAGGTCATTTCGGTTCGCTGCTGGCCCCACTCATAGCGGACCAGAATCGACGGCTGAAAGGTCGGCCGGTCCACATCGCCGTTCCAGGTCCAGCGCGGGCAGCCATCGCTTTCGACGTTGAGGCCGTGCAGCATTCGGCACCCTGGGCATTCGAAGAAGACCTTGTCACCGGCCCTCTCCAGTACCGGTGACAGCCTGACGAAGCCACTCACGACAGCACCGCCTTCGCCCGCTCCCAGAGCACGCGGCGCTCGGCCAGGCCGGTGAGGCCACCATTGATTCTGCGGGTGATGCCCTCGAAGTCGCCCTGGTCGGCCAGCTCATTGAGCCCACGCGAGGCCCAGAACCTGGCTGCGGCCATGGCGGCATGCTCCGGCTGTTCGAGCAGTTCCGGGTGCGCCACCAGGTCGACGCCGAGATCCACGCTAGCCGCTGCGTGGTTGGCCTTTCCGGTCAACTGGATCAGGCCCCGCCCTCGGTAGCGCCAGCCGTCTCCGGAGGCTTCGGGGCCATTACCCATGCGGTTCGCATAGGCGCGATTCGCCAGCGCCTCCGGCCTGCCGACGTAGCGCTGGGCGTCTCGCACCTCCTCAGGGTCCACCCGGGCATTACGGTTGGCGTCGAAGCCCCACCGAAATATCTGGGCGATGCGCGTGGCGTCCCTGTAATTCAGGTTCTCCACCAGGCGCGTCAGCTCCCCGCTCTCGTGCCCGACTTGGGCCAGGAAGGCCGCCAGGCGCACCCGCGATGTGATGTTGAACCGAGCGGCGGCGCGGTTGATGGCAGAAACGAAAACGCCCGCGCGGCGGCGGGCGTTCGGGAGGATCTGCAGCAGTTGCTGCTCCGTGATCTGCATTGAGGTCTCCAGAAACGAAAAGCCCCGCACTGGGCGGGGCTCTCAGGTAGGTTCGGCCCTTGGCGGCCAGTTCATCGGCGGGAGCATAGCGAGCAGTTCAGCCTCGGTAGGGACGGCCCTACCGGCCTTCACTTCGGCTACCAACTGATAGCAAAGCGCCCAGCAGGCATCCCTCCACTCGACGCCGGCCTGGCCCTCCGCGCGGAACTGGTCGTTCGTACTGGTGGCGTAGGTGCACAGACTGAGGACGTGGTCGTAGCCACGCTGCCGGGCGACGCTATCCATATACGCATGAACCGCTGCAGTGAGACGCTCCTGGGCTGGATCAACCTCCCACGACAACCTCGCCAGGTCGCGACCGCTGAACTCTGCCAGCTCCGCGAGCGACTGCGACCACTCGGCAAACCACTCGCCATCACATAGAACTCTCATGTCAGGCACTCAGCTCGTTGATAGTGGCCAGGGGCGCGGTGTGCATACCCACGTCGACGACGCCGCCAAACACGCCCATGCACCCGATATCGATTAGGCCACCCGACACGCCGCAGATGTTTGGCCAGGCGTTGGCATAGCCCACGCTGGTCTGCGCGGACATGCGTATGTGCACCCAGCCGTCAGCGGGCGTAATGGGCGTGTTCGCAGGCAGCGCGACGCCGTTCTTGATGCAATCAAACTGGAAATGGAATGGCGCCGTCCGAGCACGAAACCACCCAACCAGCGTCGCCCAGGAGTTTGCCTGGAACAGCGCCCGGGTGCCGTTGGTGGTGGCCAGGTAGCGCGTGACCGAGTCCGTCCCCACTGATGGATTCGCGGTGCCGCTGCCAAAACTGTAGGTAGCCACGAAAAACTCGATGCCGTACCGAGCGGCCGAGCCACTGCGCCCCATGGCCCCAATCAGTGATTTGACCGGCTCGGTCAGCGCACCGGCGGAGCCGCCGAAATCGTTGTTATCATGGATGAACTTCCCACCGTTCGCGTGGCTGCCGCCGTTGTAGGCCGCCAGGAATGGCGAGCTGACAAACGAGGTGACGCTGGGGTTGAGCGGGTTGATCCGGCCAGCGAACCGGCCAGAATCAGGCATGAGGCTGATGAACGGCATCGCCGAGAATGAAGCGCCGGCGGCAGACCCGAGCTGTTCCTGCCTGACGAAGTCCTTGGGATCGGTGATTCGTCCGAGGTACTTCATCAGCCGATCACCGTTGCCCGGTACTGACCACTGGTAGGCGCGATGCCGAAGGTCAGCTGCACGGTGTTCAAGCCGTTGGCCACCCAGTCCACGATAACTCCAGCGTTAGAACTCGCCTCACGCACGCTGACGGCCACATCCTGGGTATTCAGGTTGTGGGTCACAGTGATAGTGGTCGCGGTGCCGTCGCCGATGGTAGCGCTGGCCTTGCGCGCGACAACACCAGTGTCGACGGCGATTGCGTTGCCAACGATGGTGATGCCGTTGCCCGCTGTGTAACTGGTGCCTGCTCCAGTCTGGGTCCAGACCAATGCGGTAGTACCGATGGTAATGGGCGCATCGGTGGTCATCAGCCAGACCTGGTTGCCCTGGGCGGTGCCCTCGCTCACGAACACGGCGGCGCCCAGCGCCTCGGCGGCGGTGTCCATGTCGGTGGAGCGGGTCCAGGAGCCAGCAGCGGCGACGTAGATGCCGTTGCCCGAGCCAGCGGTCTGGTTTTTCACCAGCACCCGGTCGCCAGCGATGATGCTGACACCATCGATCGTCTGGGCGCCGGACAGCGTGATGTTCGCCGTGGTGGCGGCGCGCACGGGGCTCTTCCAGGAGTAGCCCTGGACCGCAGCGTCAAGCTGAGCCTTGGTGACAGCGTCCTGGGGGGCGGTGCCGTCAGCCAGCGCGGTGAGTCGGAATCCGCCCGCGTCGAGCGTGTTGGTCAATTTCATGGATTTCTCCTAGTTGAAGTAGGCCCTGCCGGTCTCCGGCCGCCCGTGGGTGATCTGGACGATGTTCTGGTCGATGTACTCGACGTCTGGCTCTACTCGGCGGCCGCCGGCATCGACGACGGTGACGCTGGGGTAGCGTTCCAGGTTGTGCGGGACAGTCCACACCGCCAGGGCTATGGACTGCTCCCACTGGAAGGTCTCGCCGCCTGGCGCGCCGTCTCGGCCACTGGGGCCTTGCGGGCCGGTGGCAACGACAACCGCCGGCGCTCGCCGGGGCTGGGTGACGATCACCACCGGCGTCGCCACGACTACGGTGGCCACTTCGTCAGCCATGGCAGCACCCTCCCCCTTCGGTGACGACGACCTCGCCGTGCAACCAGCGCTCCACGCGGCCATCGGTGTAGGTGAGCTCCAGTTCCCACTCGCCGCGTGTCCAGCCGATGGCGGCGGTCTGCTCGGGGGTCAGTTCCAGCAGCAGCTGGCCGAGGCCGACCACGGTCAGCCCCGCGCCCAGCGTCAGCACGATCGGGTCAGCACCCTCGCCACGGATCACGGCGCGAATGCCCATGCCCGTCAGGTCGACCGGGAGTTGGTAGACGAGGTCGCCGCCGGTAGCGCGCAACGAGCGCCCATTGATGTCGTTGAACTCGACGGTGTCGGCGTCGATCACCAGGGTCATGCGGCCCACAGAGGTGAGCTTGTCCAAGTTGAGGTTGCCGCCCTGGATGCCCTCGGCCCAGGTCATCCACTCGCCCGGCAGCCCGTGGTCAGGAACCGTCATCAGCAGGGGGGCGGTTTGCTGGATGGCCGTGATCGGCTTGTAGGTGTAGGTCTTCTGCATCAGCAGGAGCGGCTGCTGAAGCGTTGCGCCCGGAATGATGTCCAGGACTAGGCGGCCCGGCTGCATGGCTGGCTGCTCCTTGTGTCAGGTGTAGGGGTTAAACCTCGGCGCGGCGCATCCGCAGGACCGGGACAGCCCCGGAAACCAGGTCGCTGTCGCTGTAGGTCCAGGTGGCGGGCAGGCCGCCGGAGAACGGCTGGCTCTGCTGCAGCATGTTGTAGCGCGTCAGGGCGGCACTGCCCTGGCCCAGAGATGGCATGCCTTCTCGCAGCGCCTCGACGGTGGCACCGACGCTGCTGTGGAACGCGATCCAGTACACACGGTCCGCGCGCAGGGTGTACGGGGTGATGGAGATCCATTTGTCCCCGGAGGTGCTGACCAGGATCTGGCCAAACGTCACCAGCAGCTCATTGGGCCAGCCCATCTCATCAGCCGAGTACAGGCCCACCCGGATGTAGCCGCCGGAGGAGCCCGTCTGTACGCGGATGCGCAGCTCATCGATCACGACGTCGCGCAGCGGCGACCACGGCGCGGCCTTCACCTGGTCAGGGATGAACGCGTTGTTGGTGGGCGAACTCCAGAGGAAGCCGTTGTCGAGGTAGTTGCCCACCTGCGGCAGCGGCGTCAGCCTGGCCAGCATGCTGTCGAGCGGGCGCCAGGCGCCGGCGGCGCGGAGGTTGAGGGCGGTTCCGGTGGGCTCAGGGATTCCGCCGTCCCCACCGCCGCCTCCGTCATGTGCAGCCGTCCACAGCTCCGCCATGTCGCCTGCAGTGATGCGAGCCTCCACGACCGAACCCACCGGCCAGGTGTTGGCCACGGTGCCCTCCTGTCCGCGCACAATAGTCAGCACGCCAGCGGAGCGCCCGGTGACCTTCACGATCTCCCAGGCGGTTTCCACTCCTGCGGGGTCGCGCGCCACGAGCGTCAGCAGGTAGTAGTCGGTCCCGATGGTGCCCAGGCGCTCGGCCGCGCCGGCATCAATGCTCATGCTCAGGCCAGCAGGTGCCAGTTCCGCCGTCAGGGCGGCGCTCCAGTTGTTGATGAATCGTCGGGCCATGTGGACCTCAAATGAAGGTGACGAAGGTGGCTTGCGGCCCCGCCACCTCACCGGTGTACGGGTTGAATGCGCCCCACAGCAGCGGGCCGTTGGGGTGAGCGTTGGTGTTGCCCTCGGCGTAGGTGGCGGCAGCCACTGGCCCCGCCGGGGTCATGGCACCCAGGTAGTGCAGCCAGAAATTCCCCAGCGGAGCGAGGCTGCGCGCCTCGTCGGCCACGAACATCACCATGTTGTTGCTGAACAACCGCCAGCGACCGCCAGCCATGGCGCGGCCGTAGCCATCCAGGGCCGCCGGGCACGGCGCCACGCCATCGACCAGTTCGAAGGCAATTCCCTGGCCGCCGCTCTCCTCCACCGTCGACGAGATCTCCCCACCGCCGGTGTAGGTGATGGTGCGGTTGGCAGTGATCGGCGTGCGCAGCCGGTCGACCTGGTCGTTGGTGTCCACCAGGTCGTAGACGATGGGAAGCTCCCCGGGCAGGTTCAGCTCACAGTGCTCGGATACCACCGTGTAGGAGCTGATCAGCCAGCTGCCCTCATCCGGTACCGCCTCCGGCACGCTGGTGTCATAGCGGTGCAGGTAGTCCACCGTGCACTCCACCGGCTCGCCGTCATCGGGCGAGAACCACATGGCCAGGATGCGTCCGGTTACCCCGGCCTCGGCATAGCCACTGCTGGTCCAGTACTCGGTCGGCGGCGAGGTCGGCAGGAAGTGCTGCGCCTGTGTGATCGCGAAATCGTGCACCGGAGTGCCCAGCGTCTGCTCCCGCGTGCGCAGCACCTCGGTGCTGATGCTGATGGCGCCGGCGTTGCCGGATACGGTCACCAGCAAAAACCCTGTCGGTACCGGGCGGACGTCCACCGCCCAGCGCTCGTCGCTCACGTAGAGCATGAAGATGGCCCGGTGGCCGGCCGGCGATACGTCGATGGCGCTGTTCCAGCGGCGCACGAAACCATCCAGGTGCGGGCTGGACTGGCCGAGGTCGGACGGCCAGGTCACCGACAGGGCCTGAACATACGGTGCGCCGCCCAGCACACCGAAGCGTTTCGCCTGGGCGTTGTCCAGGTCGATGATCCAGCGCGTACCGTCCGGGGCGCAGTAGATCCAGCCGCCAAGCTCGCGGCCATGCAGCTGGAACGGGCGCCCGAGCATGATCCCCTCGTTGCGCCACTCGCGACCCAGCGCGTAGTCGGCGGCCAGTTCGTCAGGGGTTCGCACCACCGCAGGCACCCCGGGCACCTTCAGTCGGTAGGTGTAGTTTCCGTTCTCGACCGGCCCAGGGTGCACCCTGGTCGTGCCGTTGTTCAGCGTGAGAACCAACGGGCTGAACGGCGTCGCCCGCGTGGCGCGCCCATGCCATGGCCACCCCCAGGGCGGCAGGTTCGGTGGGTTCATCGGGGTTCCTACGGCGAGGGGTTGGCGTACTCGAAGATCACCTCGGCGTCGTTGGCGTCCTTCATGACGACCCGCTTCGGCGCAGGCAGCACGAACAGGCCGTCGCTGGTGGTGAAGCCATCCGCCCAGAATTCTCGCGCCGAGAACAACGGCTCGGTCACCGGGCTGGCGATGCCTCCTGCAGCTGCTGCTGGGGTTGATGGCTGCCACGTGCCAACGCCGCGCGTTGACGCCCTGCCACCCGTTGCCTCTCGCGCGGATAGCGTTGAAGGCTTTCGTGCATCAGGCGTCAGCGAGTTGAGGTCGGTCTGCAGGGTCTTACCGCGGCGCTGCTCCTCGAGGTTCCGACCAACAGCCCGCCGCGCAGCTTCGGAAGTCTGAGCCCTCCCCGCCGCTATGGCCTGTCGTGAGGAGTTCCTGGAGGCCTCCGAGGTTGCTGCCCGGGAGGCTTCCGACGTTGATGCACGCGCAGCCGCCATTTCGTCTGCAATCGCTCGACGATCATCCGCAAGGGTCATGAGTTAAAGCTCCAGGTGATCGGTGGGGACACTCACGCGAAAGGTGCTTCTGTCCTCAACCGGGTACTCGTCCATGTGGTCGGCGGGAATATCTTGGACATGGATCTTGAAGTCCCGAGGGAAGACGGGTTGCGAAGGAAGGCTGTTCGTGTAGTTGCCGCTGAAACCATCAAGCTCTTCGTCATAATCGGGACTTTCCTCACGACCACCGAGTTGAGTCTGTAACACCAAATCGGGCCAGCCCACGCCAGGTGGTGTGCTGTATGGCGTTGCCGGCGGATTTAGGGGGTCTGTTTCACTGCTCCCGCCCTGGCTTACCGCCAACTGGAAATTGGTGTAGCAGCGGCCGCTCCGCAGGTCCCACTCGTCGATGATGTTCACCACCTTGGCCTGGCAACTGATCGGATGACCGAGCACCTGGTCCTCGATGCGCACGGTGTGCTCCAGGCGGATGTCCAACGCTTCAGCCGTCGGCAGGGTGAAGGCAAACCGATTGCCACGGTGAGCGCCGAGAATCGAAACCCTTGCCATAGCCATGATGGTGCTTAGGCCGAGTTGCCGCCGATCCTCATTGCGGATGTCGATGACGAAGTCGCCAAGGTCATCCTGAACAGCGCCGGGTGCGGGCGCGGAGTACGTGGCATTAAGGAAGGTCTGCTCCTGGTCGCTTTCCGTGTCCATGGCCATTCGGTCCCGGCTGATAACTTCGCCGGCTTGAGCGACGCTGGCAGGAGCTTCTAGGCGCAATTTGTACTGTTCGGTGACTCGCTGAGCCCACCGCAGACTACTGGACCAGCTTGCACGCAGAATCAGGTCGGGATAGCTGTTGATCCAAGGAACCGGGGGCGTACACCAGGCTCCTGTTTCTGGAACTCGTAGCCAGAAAGCGCCTTCAAGAATTGAATCAAATCCAGCACCTTCACTCGCTTGCTGCACCATCCCTACGGTGGGCAGTTCAGTGTCATCCCGCCGCCAAACACAGAAGCCTGTGTCGAGGGAGTCGCCCTCAATATCGGGGTGCTTCCAGTCAAATTTTTGGTGCCGCTCCCGAAGCCTGATGAAGCGGAAGTCGGCCTCCACCTCGACGACGTTGATGCGCTCGCTGAGCTCTACCGGCAGGTAGTCGATGCTCTGGAAGATGGCCGTGTCGGGCTGAATCAGCCAGTGGGGAACCGTAGTCGCTGCCCATTCGGTGACCTGCAGCTGCCCCTCAACCGAACGCTGGATGCTCACAGGCCGGGTGCTGAGCCGCTCCTTGGCATACGTCCAACGAGAGCGACCCTCGGTAGGCTCGAAGACATCGGGAGACCACAGGCCGCCAGCCAGGGCATCCACCTGCTCGATCGTCAGAGGCTCCACCACCTCATTGAGCTGGTCGCTGCACTCGCAGGACAAGACGCGGGTCTGCAGGTTGAAGCGTGGGCGCTCCAGCTTTCCGCGAAAGCGCAGAGCCTGCACATCGGCATCAGCCCTATGGTGGACGAAGTGAATCTCCACATCCTGACCGATGTAACTGTCGGGGTTCACCGAGCCAGCGTCGAGCAACAGGTTGAAGTCCGCGATGCAGCGGGCGAACTCCTCGCGCTCGATGCGGATGGTCCCGGTCAGATACTGGGTGGTATCCACCCCATTGAGCAGCAGTTGCACGCTCCAGAGAATGGAGAAGTCCGGGGTCACCTCACGGGTGACAATTCCCGGGACGAGGGTGGCCCCGCCGTTCAGGATTGCCCCGTTCAGCGTAGTTGCGTTGAGTTGCATCAGACCTCCCTGGCGTCGAACGACCAGGAATAGGGGAATTGGCCAGCGCGCAGCGCCTCCTCGGGCGGCTCGCAGCTGACCATGAATCGAGGCAACCAGCCGACCTTGTAGCTGGTGGCGCCAGCCTTGGGCGTGATCTCGAAGTTGTTGCCGGTCATCGTGATTGGGGTAGGCAGTTCACGGTTACCAACACGAGCCAGCGCCCAAGGCCCCACGTCAGGCCGGATCTGCCCCGGGATGACCCCCTCCAGCGTCAGCGGGATCAGGTAGCGCGGTTTCGTGCAGAGCAGCTCCAGCGGCTGATCGAAGTCGAGGCCGTCGAAGCCGAGGCCCATCAGGCCGGTACCGCTGATGGTGATGATGGTCTTGCGGAAGTGCACCATCTTCACCAGGGTGCCACCGGTGCGGCGGTCCTCCGTGACGCCGTCGCCGGCCGACTGGTAGCTCTGCTCCGGGAAGCCGCCGCTGGCGAGCGGAGTGACGGCCAGGCCGCCGAGTTTGACTTCCATCAGCTGACCACCCCTCTATCCCCGAATTTGCGTGCTTCGTTGCGGGCACCGAGCCCTTCGATGGTTGGTTGATCGCCGTACAGGGTGTGACGGGTACCGTCTGGGAACTGGATGATCACGGTTCCCAGGCTTCCAATCCCTCCCGCTCCACCGCTCACAGCCGCAGCAGTGCCGACCAGGCCGCCCGTGGCAAAACGCGGCAGCTGCATTCCGTTCAGCGCGGACAGCATCCCGACGCCGTACTTCTGCACCGCCGCTGCCTTGACAACAAACTCGCCGTTAGAGAGCCACGACAGGATGCTGTCGCTTGTTCCGGTACCAGCGCCACGGATAGGGCCACCCCTGGCGTTCGCCTGGATGGGAACCGATGTGCCGCCGGCTGTGGTCGGGGCATTGATCGTCGGGGTAACGGTCAGGCTCTGGCCGATGCTCTCGCCCAGCTTCTTGAACTTCTCCATGATCGCGTTCACCTCCTCGTCAGGGAGGTTGATGGTCACCTTCACGTTGGTGACATCGGCGATCTCGGCCTTCAGCTCCTTGACCGATGCCTTAGCCTCGTCGACGGACTTCTGGGCCTTGTCCAGCTTGATCTTGTCCGCCGACTCCTCGATCGCCTGGAGCTCCTTGATGATCCCGGCGAAGCCATAGGTGTTACCGCCCTCCTCCTGGATCTTCTCCAGCACGTCGAGCGCGGCCTGCGCCTTGGTCTTCGCACCTTCCAAATCGTTGGATGACAGCGCATCGCGCGCCGCGACCTTCAGCGCGTTAGCCTGGCTGAAGCTGGCCTCGCCGGCAGGCCCGGCGTTGACCTTGGCCAGAGCGTCCTTGTAGCGCTTGGCAGTATCGAGCTGGGCTTTCTTCGCCTTCTCCAGATCACCGGTGGCCTTGCTCTCTAGCTTCACCTGCTCGGCCAGATACGCCTTGGAGTCGTTGAGCAGTTGCTTCTGGATGGCGGTCAGGTCGTCAGCATGCTGCTGCGCCTCGCCAGCGGACTCACCCATGCCGGACACAGCAGCGTCGAACTGATCGGCTGCGGTCTTGGCACGGTCAGCCATAGCCTGCTCGCCATACTCACCGTTCCACAGCTTGGTCAGGTCCTCCTTGGTCTCGCCAAGGTTGTCGCCGATGTCGGCGACGCCATCCTTGATGATGTTGGCGGCGCCTTCGAAATTGCCTTGCAAGGCCTGGACGGCGGCGGCGAACACCGCCCCTATTACTCCACCGGCCTGCTTGAAGGTGCTGCCGATGACGATGGCCGCGCTGGTCAGCAGCTTCAGGCCTGCCCCCAGCACACCAGCGGACTCAGCGGCTTTTTGGCTGTCCTTGGAGAAGGTGAGCAGATAGCCGGCAACGTCGTTCAGAGCAGGCAGCAAGTTGACCGCCACCTGCTGGCCGGCGGCCTCGGATGAAGCGCCCAGCACGTCGAGCGTGTCGTTGAACTGGCCGGCGTCGGCGTAGGCTTGGTCGTCCAGCACCAGGCCCAACTCCTTGGCCTCGTCGACCAGAGCCTGGATACCGGAGGCACCGCGGTTGAGCAGTGGCAGCAGCTTGGCACCGGACTTTCCGAACACGTCCATGGCCAGGGCAGACTTCTGGGCGCCGTTGGGCAGCTGTGCCAGTTTGTCGGCGACCTCGAGCAGCAGCTGACTTGTGCCCTTCAGGCTGCCGTCCTGGTTGCGCAGGCCGACGCCCAGTTGGTCGAAGGCGGCCGCCTGCTTCTTGGAGCCATTGGCGGCGGCCACTATGTTGGCGTTGAACTTCGACAGCGTGGCCGACAGTGCCTCGCCCTCGATCGAGGCAAACTTCGCGGCGTACTGCAGGCCCGCGAACTCGCCGGCCGCCATGTTGGCGCGCTCGGCCAGTTCACCGGTGATGTCCACGGCGTCGATGCTGCTACGCACGTAGTCGACAATCGCAGCACTCGCGATGGCGCCGGCCAGTGCAGCGCCTGCAGCTTTCGCGGCCTTGGTCAGGCTCTTGACTTGGCCCTCAGCCTCGTCGAATGCCTTCTTCGAGTTGTTCTTGCCGTCGATGACAAGCTGGGTGGTGATCTTGCCGGTCATGACTTGAGTTCCTTGAGTACCGCCTCGAAGCCCTTGCGGTCGGCCTGGGCGACCCGGGCGACTATCAGATTCAGGTGCGCGGCCTGGCGGTCATCGGTGGCGATGGCCGTGCAGAAGGCTTCGATTTGCGGGAGGGTGTAGTCCTGGATGCTGGCCCAGGGGTGGCCGGCACCGATCAGCTGCTGGGCGACGTCTGCCCAACCACGAACTGCTGTGCCTTCACCAGGGCCCGTCCGAAAAAACTGGAGTTCGCCATGACGACGTGGATCATCAACTCGACGGCCACAGCAGCAGGTAGGCGCGACAGACGCCACCGGCTGAGGGTGGTGCAGTGCAGCAGGATGACCTTCAGCCCACCGGTCTTCTTGGCGTAGCTGTAGATTTCCTCATTGGTGAACTTGCCCAGCATCACGAACAGGTCGGAGGCTGCCTGGCCAAACGCCTCGAAGTGGCGCATGCGCACCGGCAGGATGCGAACCTTCTTGCGCCCGACCGTCACCGGCACCGGCTCCGGGAAAAGAATCTGGATGTCGCTCATGCGATCTCCCATAAAAAAACCCGCCGAAGCGGGTCTTGATGAATTCTGATGCGCTAACTCGAACTACAGGGAACCTGGACCTTACGTGTACCCGCGACGCCTCTGCGCTTTCCATCCTTTCCAACCTGGGAATAGCTGTATGGAACATCGACGGTTTTCACGCAGGGCTTGATGTAAACAGGCGTCGGAACTGCAACAGGCACCTCCTTGACGATCACCTCGGGGGCAACCTTCTGCCGGCGCTCAGGTTTCGGCTTGGGCGCCACGTAGGTCTTGCTCGGGTCGGCCAGTTGCACTGCAGGCCCCTCGCCGCTCGGGCGGGCTGCCGCTTTCACATCGACCTCGGCACCCTTGGTGTCGCCGGGGCACGCGTTCTGCGCAAAGGTCACCTTGCCAGCGGCATCGGTGCACTTCACGACGGTGGCGGCCTGGGCCGCGGTGCTGCATACCAGGGCTGCAGCGATGATCCAGAGACGCACGGTGGCTCCCTCCTTGGGTTGTAGATGGCTGGGAATGTATCCCCTTGGACACACTCCCGCCACCGACCACCTTAGGCGACGTCCTTGTTCTCGACCTCCCACTGCCACATAGAAGCCTCGTCAGCGTCGAAGATCGCCGGGTCGGACAGAAGCGTGATGGTCACCGGGATGGTGCCGAACTCTGCGCCCTGGTTGAGTGCAATGGCGCCGCCCAGGGCGATCTTCACGTAGAAGCACTGGATGCGGCGAAGCTCGCCGCTCGAGCCTTCGTTGCGCTGACCAGTCATGCAGCGGTAGAACTTCTGGCTCTGGGTGAACGGCTTGATCACATCCACCGTCGGGTAGCTGTAGGTGACCAGCACCGGCAGCTTCTTGTCGGGGCCAGAAACTGCGGCAATGGCCGTGGCCAGCGGGCCACCCGGCAGGATGCGGATGCCGCCCGGCAGCACCGAATAGTCGATGTTCCGGGTGTAGGTCGTGGAGCCATCCTCGCTGGTGACCTCAGTCACGTCCAGGGTGAGGTGCTGCAGCATGATGACGCGGTCGATACGGGCGTCATGCTCCTCATCAGTCGCGGTTCCGCTGGGCACGCGCTCCATGCTGCCGTACATGGCGATCGCAGCGGCTCGCGGGCTGAAGGCCACGGCCTCGCCGTTGATGACGATGCGACTGGTGGCGGTCACCCCATCGAGATCGGGCAGGCCCAGCTTTCGCGGGTCGGGAATGGTGATCTCGGTGGTGGTCGGTTCACCGTTCACGTTCTGGAGGATGAAGACCTCCTCGAATTCCCAAGAGGGATACGGCGCGATGAAGAACGAGCCGCGGAACAGCTGGGTGTTGAGTTGCATGTGGGTCTCCTGGCCAGCGGCCTAGTTGTAGTCTTCGACGTAGGTAACGCCGACGGTGATAAACAGGGAGCGGGTGGTGATGCCTTTTCCTGCGGGGTTCATGAAGACCATCTGGTCCTCGTCCTCGATGAGGCCCGGCACCCTGTGTTCGGCGTCGAGCCGGCCGATGCCCATGGCGCGCAGCACGTCGACGCCGGCAGCGTTCAACTCGGCGCGCGGGGTGCGGTGCGAGAAGACCGCCTCGATCTGATAGGTCCGTACCCGGGTTGCCTGGGTGATGGCGTTGCTGGTACGTCGGTCGGTGTCGACTCGCGCCACCAGATAGGGCAAGGCCTGCTTGTCAGGGATGGGATCGTCTTCTTCGAAAACCTTGCGGAACTCGGTTACAAAGCCGTTTGAGGGCGTGATCCGCTCAAGGCAGTCCCTCAGCTTCTGGTCCAACTCGCTGGCTTTGCTCATTTCGCCCCCCGGGCTGCGCGCTCGATTTCGCGCCGGATGCGGCGCTCCACCTCCTGCTGCAGGAATGCGTTCACCCAACGGATGGTCCCGTCATAGGTGAGTTGCTTGAACCAGTAGGCGACGCTCACCGCCTGGGCATTGGCCAGGGCTCGCGCGTATTCGTAGGAGGTGATCTGTGGATTTCTGGTCTTCGGCCCGATTTTCCGGGCCTTGCTGCTGCGCGTGGACAGCGGCTGCTTGCTGCTGCTCGACGGGTTGACAAAGCCAGCGGCGATTTTCTTGCCGTTCAGCCCAGCAACCCATACACGCGCCCGGGTTTCGTCGATGACGTCGAAGCCCCAGGACTTGTAGCGGATAACTTCCACGCCGGAACTGGAAGGGATGATCCTGGCATTCAGCCGACGACTGTTGGCTCGCTTGATGGCCAGCCGCTGGCGGACCTCAGCGTCTTCAATAATCGCGGCGATCGGCTTGAGGTACCTGTCGCGGCGGGTCCTGGTGGCGGTTGTGTTCAAGGCGCCACGGATCACTGGCTCGACGGCCTTGCCGATCGCCGCCAGCCTGGCCCGGGCCATCTCTTCGCCGACCAGCGAGACGGACATTCTCATTCCCGTCGCTCCAGCCAAAGGCCTCGCACTACGCCGTCATCGGTGTTGGCTGCCAGCCACAGGACGTTGTAGGCCTGGCCGTCGACCTCGATCAGGTCGTCGGCCTCAACAGCGCCGGCCTCGATCAGCGCGACCTCAGCGTATGTGCGCAGCGACGGCCCCTGGTCGTTCTCGATGTTCACGTAGGGCATGTCGAATGCCAGGAAGACGCGACAGCAGCGAGGCACTTGCCGCTGGCGGATCACTCGCCCGGGGAAGCCAACCAACTCGCTCGCCGTGATGGCGAGCTCCTGGCGCTTGCCGGTGAAATCGCGCACGTCGTCCAGCAGGAAGAGTCGGTCCTCGGTGCGCAGGTAGCGACCCTTTACCAGGCGCTCGTCCCACCAAGCGCGGATGGTGATCTTGGCCGGGGCGCGCAGACCGGTTGCCGGCGGCGGCTCGGCGTTCTCCTTGGTCTGGATGCCGCACCACAGCCAGTCGATCTCGCACGGCTGCAGATCCGGGCCCAGGTGCAGGAGGGTCGCCGGAGTATTCAGGCGCCCGGTTCTCATACACCCAACCCCTTGCGATGGAAGTGCAGCAGGTTCTCCACGGTGGGCATCTGCACGTAGGAAACGCCCACCAGCCCCTGCTCGCGGTTCGCGTAGAACTCGGCGGCCAAGAGCAGGATGGCGGCGCGCACGCTCGCCGGTACCGCAACCTCGTCGCCGGCGTCGTCCTTCCAGGGCAGGTCGCGGCCCAGGAACTGGCTGGCATACTCGATGGCCGCGTCCAGCTTCTCCTGCAGGTCAGCATTCTCCTGGTCGTGCCGGATCTTCATGTGCCGCTTCAGGTCATCCAGCGTTGGAAGTGACATGGCGGCCTCACTTGAACCGGCGGAACGCGAAGGACGTGATGCCTTCGCGGCCGATATCGGATTCGATCTCGTTGACCTCGACGCAGCCAAAGCCCTGCTCAGCGAACCAGCGGATGAGGCCCGGCTGCGTCCAGTAGTAGAGGTGCTCGCCCGGCTTGAAGTGCTTGCTGCGCAGGCAGTCCCACTGACTCAGGTACACCGGCATCGAGACGAAGACCCACTCGGTAGCCTGTGCTACCAGGGCGGCAGGATCGGGGATGTGCTCGAGGCTGTCCCAGCAGGTGATCGCCTCCACCTGGCCAGCGTACACATCCTGGAAACGCTGCTGGGAGTTCAGCCACTTGACCGCTTCGGGGTTGATGTCGAAACCCCAGGTGTCCGCCTCAAGAACGAAGCGCCCGCCGCCAATGCCGATGTCGACCGGGCTGCCGGCGAAGTGTCGCTTCACGAAGGACACGCGAGCAGCCGTCAGCTCCGCGCCCATCTCGGTAGCGTCCAGGGCCTGGTACTTGCGGAAGTAGTGACCGGCATAAGCGATCGGCGAGCGGGGGTGAAAGCCCATGCCAAGCTCATCAGACCAGAGCAGGCAGTCGGTCAGCCCAAGCGGCAAAGCGTTGGTCATGATTCGAAATTCTCTTGTTGCATGGGTGATCGCGTTCCGTGCAGAGACAGAACTCGTCCGGTACCGCGAATTCGATGAGCGACAGATCGGTGGTGCGGTCGGTCAGCAGCCGCGGGTGGTTGAAGCCGCCCTGCCCTCCGCAGACGATCCAGGCCGGAACGCGAGCCGCGATCGCCGCCGGCAGGATCCAGCCGATACCGCCGATCACGGCGGCGGCGTGCGGCAGCAGCGCGAGCAGCTGCTCCACGGGCAGCTCGCCCCGGTGGAAGCTGATGTCGGCCGGCGGCAGCGGCTCGACCGCCCACTCCCGGCCCGGCTCAAGGTCAGCAACCGAGACCACCTGGTACCCACGCCTCCGCATCTCTGCCGCCGCTTGAGCGACGTACAGAGGATCAGGGTTGCGCGACTCGGCCACCCACTCAGAACGCACCGTCACCGGGCGCACCACAACGTAGTGGCCTGATACCGGCGAGGGGCCGAAGTCGGGCAGATCCATCTGCCCGGGCTGGAAGCCGAAGCAACTGCGCATGCCGTTGAAGATGCCGGCGCCGCCGTAGCGCACCACCACCTGATCCTGAGCCGGCGGCGGCCGGCGCCATCGGGTGCAGCGCTCGATGTTCTTCGCCTGGGTTCGCAGTTGCGTCGCAGGGCGTACCACCTGCACGTGCCGCATGTCCTGGTAAAGCTCGGGCCAGGGCGTTTCGAGGAACACCCGGCCCGAGTACTTCCTGATGAAGGCTCGCTGGTAGATGCAGTCGCCTAGGCCGTTCATGCCGCGAATCAGCACAAGGCCTCCTTGAGGGTCATTCGGGGGAAACAGCGCAGAGCGGTCTCGCGGCTGCAGTTGATGATCTCGACGCCAGGATGGTCCCGGGCCAAAGCCTCGAACTCTGCTGGCCATTCGCCGACCTTCCCGGCATTGCCGAGCCGGTCTGGGTGGTCGCCGTGCCAATGGGCGCGGCCGCCGGTGTATTGCATGTCGTAGCCGAGCAGGACCACGCGCTTCGCGCCGCGCGCGATCGCCAGTGCTACGGCACCGCCACCGGAGTTCCTGTAGTGATGAACTCGCGCAGGGCGGGCTCCGTGACCATTGAGCGTGACAGCCAGCAACTCGCCTCGGAACACACGCCGTACCTCGGCGGCGTATACGTCCCACCAGACCCCATCCATCGCGTACAGGACGTCAGCCCAGGGCGCGATGCGGAAGCTGGTGTTTACGCAGACGACCCCTTTGGCTTGCGGCCCTTCTTCGGCACGCCAGCGGCGGGCGGTGTCACAGTCGGCGGCGGTGAGACTGGGGCCGCTGGCGATGCAGACGACGGTGTCCCAGCCGGCGGCTTTGGGGGTTCGTCCGCCGCCAGTTGCACCAGCTTCCGAGCCTTCAACTGTTCGAACTCGGACTCCCGGATGGGGAACGGCTCCGACTTTCTGGACTTGATCACGCCGCCGTACTCGAAGGAGCGCAGGGCCTGCACCAGTACATGGGTCATGGCTATCTCCGGATGGAGGGGGCTGGTTGCCCAGCCCCCGAGCTCATCAGCTCTGGGTCAGCGAACCGGTCACGAAGGCTTCCGGACGAGTCACGGTGAAGGCCAGGCGCTCTTCAGCGCGGATGCTCACCATGTTCTTCTCGAAGTCCTTGTCGTTCTCGGTGGAGATCAGAACCTCGATCAGCATGCGATCGAAGATCTGGGCGCCGAGGCTGAAGGCACCGGTCAGGAACTCGTCCTGGGTGATGGCCTGGGTGGAGACCACCGGACGATTCCACAGACGCGCATCGGTACCGTCTTGCGGAGCGCCGATGATGTAGCGGCCCTCGCCATCCTTGGTCAGCTCGATCGCCGCCCAGTCGATGGGGTTGAGCACGATGCCGGTGGCCGGGAACTCAGCCAGTTCCGCCTGCAGCAGCGCCAGGCGCATACGGTCGATGCGCTGCTCACCGGTGACAACGACGCCCGAGGGTGCCGAGTAGACCTGCGCCTGCGGGATGATGCCGTGCAGATGAATGCCGGTGCCGTTGCCGTAAAGCATCTCGACTTCTTCAGCCATCATCAGGCCGTAGCGTGCACGGGCGTCGATGAAGCTCTGCAGCGCCGGAGCATCGTCCAGCATCTGACGGCTGCCTTTGAACAGGTGCGCAATGGTCCGCACCGCTGCGTTGTCCAGCTCGAAGGTGATGTCGGAGTACGGCTTCTGACCGCCTTCCGAAACGATCTTCGCGTTGTTCACGAAGCCGGTCTCGCGCACGTACTCGATGGAGTTGCTGTTGGTGCGACCCGGGGCGACGAGGTCACGGATGGTCAGTCGCTTGTCCGGCAGGGCAATAACGCCAGGGCGGCGGTCAGGCGCCACCAGGTCACCACCGGAGCCCGGTACCGACATGATGGCGGCGCGCGGGACTTCGAAGCGCCGGGCGCCGCGGAACGAAGAGTTCATGCCTTCGAACTGCTCGCTCTCGACCACGAGTTGACCGGCGGTCTTCACGCCAGCGGGGTCGCCCTTCTCGATGCTGGCGACCAGCTTCTGCTCGGCCTCCTGCAGACGAGCTTGCAGCTCGCCCTGCTTGTTCAGCAACTCGTCGACCTTGGCACGGGTCTCGGCCTGCATTTCGCCGGTGCGCTTGATTTCCTTCTCGGTGTTTTCGGCCGAGGATTTGATCTGATCGCCAATCTGCTTGAGGCTGGCGTTCAGCTCGATGACTTGTTTTTCGAAGTCCATCGCTATGCTCCTTTCAGGGAGTTGAGAATTTCTTGAGCCCCGTTCAGCGAGGCAGTGAGGTCAGGGGCGATAGCGCTGGGCGTATCGGGCGGGACAGCGCCAGGCTTGTCCCCGCCGGCAGCGCTGGGCGTGCCGGACTTGATGTCTTGGATGAGGGAGCGACGCTCGCTACGGGGCATGCCCTGCTTGGCGAGAATCACGTCGAGCCGGTGGGCGGCGATCTGGGCGGCGGTGCCGGCCTTGGCGGATTCCTTCACGGAGTCGGAGGGCAGCAGCGAGTCGGCGAAGCCCTGCTCAACCGCAGCGCTGCCACCGATCCAACTCTCGGCGTCCATCAGCTCCGCCATCTTCTCGATGGGGTCACCGGTGCGGGCCGCGTAGATGTCGGCCATGGCCTGGTCGAAGGGCTCTAGGGTGTCCGCGAATTCGCGGAACGCATGGCGGTTTCCCACCGCCCAGGACCAGCAGTTGTGGATCATCAGGAAGCCCGAGCGGGCAACCTGCACCTGGTCGCCCGCCATTGCGATCACGCTGGCGGCCGAGGCGGCGATGCCCAGGACCTTGATGGTCACGCTGCCCTTGTATTCGCGGAGCAGGTTGTAGATGGCCAGGCCCTCGAACATGTCGCCGCCTGGCGAGTTCACGTTCACCGTGACGTCGGCGCCGCCCATGCCACGGAGGATTCCGCTGATGCGCTTGGCGGTGACACCCTCCCCGGTCCAGGGGTCGTAGCCGATCGGGTCGAGGATCGAGATGGTGTTCGGTTCGTCCTCAGCGGCGGCGCGAATCGCAGGGTTCCAGCGCTCGAGGGCTTGCGGCAGGACATCGAACGAAGCGGCCGCGCGCGGCCGATCCGCCGGCGCTGCCGGAATCGCTTTGATGGTCATTGGGTTACTCCTGAGGCTTGCTTTCTGGCTCCATCAGCCAGCTCAACAGGGCAGCCCTTGCAGCTTGCCCATCGGTGGTTTGCCCCAACGAGTCGATGGGGGCGAGGTTGCTCTGGACGGTGAGCACGTCAGCGTTGCCGCCGTGCCGCTTCAGGTTCTCGCGAACCCTGCATTCGTCGCGGGTGTAGATGCCGTTCTGCACCATGGAGCTGTAGAAGGACGCCCGGGCAGCGCTGTCCGCGCGCAGCAGCCCCTCGATGGAGTACTCGACGTACATGCGGCGGCGCTCAACCGGCGTAAGCAAGCACTTGGCGATCGCTTCTTCGATGCGCCGCTGAAGCGGGCGGAGGGTGAAGATCAGAAGCCGCAGTTGCTTCTGCTCCAGGCCCGTCCCCCAGTTCGATGCTTTGTCGCCGTAGCCCACTACGGTGGGGTCGATCAGGAAGAACCGGCAGATGTCCTCAGCGCTGTAGGTCCGCGACTCCAACAACTGGGCGTCAACGGGGTTGATGCCGATGGTCTTGGCGGTGACGCCGGCCTCCAGCACCGGGGACAGCCCGGCGTTCATGGCGCCGGAGATGCGCTTCACGTAGTCGCGGAACTCGTCACGCTGCTCGGGCTTCAGCGTCCGGTCAACCTCGAAGGCCACGGTCTGGTGCAGGCCGTTCTGGAACGTCGAACCCGCAACACTTTCGGCCGACATGGCCGAGCCGAACACATCGGCACCGTAGGCGATCGGCGAAAGCCCGATGAGGCCATCCAGCGAAAACGCCGGGATGTGCATCATGTTCTCGGCCGGAATCTTCCGGCGGGCCGTCTTCGGCGCGGTGTAGAAGTACTCCAGGTTCCCAGCGTCATCGACGTCGAGTTCCATGCGCCCCGGCAGCAGGAAGTCCAGAGCGACGACCCGGCCGCCAATGCGCCTGATCTCGATGTACGCGTTGCCCTTCAGCAGCATCGAGGCGACGACCGCTTCCCAGAATGCGACAGCCGTCATCTTGCTGTTCGGGCTGTGCCGGAGGATCCAGTACAGGTCGTGATCATCCGCGCTCTGGCGGCTGCCGTCAGGCATCTTCAGGTAGAGGCCAATCGGCAGCGTGGAGATGGTCTCCGCGATGACACGAACGCACGCCCATACGGCAGTCAGCCGCATGGCGCTGTTGACCGTTACCGTCTTTCCGCTGGCTGACTGGGCGCCCAAGAACTGCCCCCAGAAAGCGCCATCGGTGAGGCGAATGGTCTTGCCCATCCACTCACCCAGCGAAGCGCGCGGCGCGGAGGCAGCTCGGGTCAGAACCGAGGACAGGGATCTATTCACCGGTCAGCCCCTTTCTGAGGAACTCGAAGACGCAGAAGCACGAGGTCGCGGCGGCGATAAGGGACCAGCCAGGGCCGGCCAGGACGAACACGCCGCCAATGAACAGGCCAAGGCCCAGCAGCCCGGCAATGATCTGCAGGATGATTGCGGTGCTCATACGTACATGGGGTCTCGGAGGGCGGCCATGAAGGCGTCGTCATTGCCGCTGTTGTCGTTGATGACCTGCGCCATCGCTCGCCCGATCGCCATGATCAGTGCGACTGCGCCGTCGATTTTGTTGTCATCGCCCTGCTTGATCGGCCTCACGACGTCGTCGTTGCCAGGCAGGTACTTGGCGATCACGTTGCCCACGCACCAGGTCATGATCGGGTTGCCGTCATGGTGGAACCGGCCGGATGCGATCGCCGCTTCCAGCTCCTTCATGGGCGTGCTCATGTTGGTGTAGTTCTGGGTGATGACCACCGGCGTCAGCCCCTCGTCCTCGAGCTCGTGCTGCAGGCCAGTGGCGCCGTGCGGGTCGATCGGGGTCTCGCGTACCGAGTAGAGCTTCGCCGACTCCTTGGCCTCCGCGAGGATCTCGCGGTAGTCGACCTCGGCGCCGGCTGTCTCACGCAGATGTGCCGTATTCACCCAGGCCTGGAAACGCTCAGTCATGCGCTTGTTGGTGCTGTAGCGGACCGTGTCTTCAGGGACCCAAAAGCACGGGGCGATGCAGTAGTAATGGGTCTTCCCGTCGATCACCCGCCAGAACAGGCGTGCCATGCTGTTCATGTCCAGCTTGCGGGCCAGGTCGAAGCCCAGCACCGCTTCGTGCCCCTCGAACTCCTCGGAGGCGAGGCTCTTGTCCTCGCAGTTGCGCCAGGACTCCATGTTGAAGAACCCGGTCTTGGCCGATACCCAGACATTGAGGTGCTTCGTCTTGAAGGTGTTGGTGAAGCGCGCGGACCTGATGCCCCGCTGCTGCATGCTTTCCAGGTACTCCCGGAAAACCGACACACCGATGTTCGGGTTGGCCTTGGCCAGGACCTTCGGGTCGGTCCAGTCATCGCCCGGGTCGATCGTCCATATCCAGCCGAAGAGCTCGTCGTCTGGGACGATGCCCTCCAGCATCTCGATGACCTGGCGGCGCTTGTCGTAGCAGGGCCCCTCGATGTTGTCGCCGGCCGTAGTGATGATGAACATCAGCGCTTGGCGGCGCGCGCCCATGCCGGTGAGCATGGTGTCGTAGAGCGCCGAACTGTCGTGCTCGTGGTACTCGTCGACGATGGAGCAACTGGGCGATGCGCCATCACCGGGGTTACCAATGATGGGCTCGAACCGGCTACCGTCGTTCGGGATGTTCATGTTCGAGGCGTTGACCTCGATCCCGGCAGCCTCCATGAGCATCGGCGAGCGCAGAACCATGAGCCGCGCTGGCCGGAACACCTCCCAGGCCTGGTGTTCAGTTGTGGCGCCGGCATAGACCTCGGCGCCGAATTCGTTGTCGCCGGTGAACATCGAAATGCCCACACCACCGGCGACAACGCTCTTCCCGTTCTTCCTGGGGATTTCCCAGTAGCTCTCACGAAAACGCCGGAAACCCGAGTGCTTGCGCACCCAGCCGAAGGTGACCGCGAGCCCAAAGAGCTGCCAACCCTCCAGGGTTATCAGCTGGCGCTTGAACGCCCACTCCCCCTTCGTGTGGGGTAGGAGTTGAATCAGCCGCAGCTTCTTCTCGGCTTTAGCCGCGTTGAACTTGTACTTGAACTTGGCCGATCGCGAGGCGGCGACATCGTTGAAGTGCCGCTGCACGGCCAGCTTCACGTAGCTACAGCATTCGATCTTTCCGGCCAGCACCCGCCGCCCCCAACGCATCGCCGCGTCTACGTTGGGGTGTTTGGTGGCCATGGGTATCTCTTGTTATTCGTTCAGCAACTCCATGAAGGGGTTGCCGACCTTCGACTTCTTCCCACCGGTCAGCCGCGATCGGCTCGAGGGGTCGAGCCCCAGGATCGCGCCGAAGGTGACCATCTGGGACATAGCCTCCTTCGCAGCGGTGAGCGCGGGGTTCTTCATTGGGCTGCCCATCGCGGATGTAACGACGGGGCCATCTTGGACGACGAGCTCCTGCGCCGCGCGCCAGTTGGCATACGCAGTGCAGAAGCCCTCGACGTTGTGCAGGTCGGTGATGCAGACGATCTTCTGAGCGAGCAGCTCAGGCATCACCGTCTCCCACATCCGGATCGCCAGCGGCTGCATCCAGTCGGGCGGATCGACGTGTGTGATCTGGGTGAACTGAGGTTCGGCCTTGTTCAGGGCCCGCTTGCCAGGATTGCCTGCCACCACCTTCTGTTGGGTGGGCTTGGGGCGGCGCCCCGAACGCCCCTTGACCCCTGGCATCGGCGCAACTCCCTAATTCTATTTTTCGCGGGTACGTAAATCCGGCTCCCCCCGTCGTTCGGGCCTCGAAGGATTCCAAGGTTTTGACCCACCCCTCCCCCCTTGGCCATCGAACCCAGGCCGCCTGGGAGCTTCAGGGCGATTCGTTCGTCTCCGAGCTGCCCAACAGACCGACCCTGACACCGATGATGTTGTGGCAGGGCCAGCAGAGGGCTTGCAGGTTCTCCCAGTCCAATGCGAGTTCGGGGTGGGTCTTGACCGGCTGTTTGTGGTCAACCATCCGGCTCGGCGTCACCCTGTTGTGCTTCTCGCAGTTCTCGCAGAGTGGGTGCAGCTTCCGGTATCGGAGACTCAGCCGCTTCCACCGCTCGGTTTTGTAGAAGCCGTCCGACTCATCGCGCCGGGCGTTGTATTGTTGGTTGGTGCGCTTGACCTGGGCCGTCCGCTGCTCATCAGCCAGTGGCTGGTGCTTCGGGCAGTAGCTTGCCCCTCGAATCAGCACCGTGCAGCTCGGCCAGGCGCATGGGCGTGCAGGTCGAACGGGCATGGGTTAACTCCGGCGGCGGTCGATGCCATTCCATGGCCCAAGGTGAAGCTGCAGGATCCGGGCGACGTTGCCTTTGGCCTGAACAACCAGACCCGCAAGCCATACCAGGATCAGCGCCACCCAGGGCGACACGGGCTCGACCGGCTTGCCAGCCAGGACCTTCAGCCCGACGGTCAGCACGTAGCACCCAGTGAATAGCGCCAGGGCATACGCACCCAAGCTCATGCCCAACCTGAAGCGCTCGCCCCTCGGCGTCCAGCTGACGATCCGCGCAAACGCTACAGCGCACGCCAGAAAGGCCAACAGGGTCCAGTAATCAGCCATTGCCATTGCTTCCGCCTCCTCGGCGGTCGAGGAACCACCGGAGCCAGCCCGGCATCTTCCCGCCGCTCAACCATTCGAGGATGGTGATCGAGATGGTCACCACCAGGGCAGCAGCAACGAACGATGCCGCCCCGCTGGTTCGGGCAGTCCAGAACGCCGCCAGTTCCGCAGAGAAGTAGTAGCCACCCACCCAACTCACCAGGAAGTAGCCGAAGCGGCGGGTGGCGCTGAGGTCCCGAGCGAACACCACGAACATCAGCGCGCCGGCGAATGCACCGACGATGGCATTGATGTCCAAGCCCGGCAGGACAGCAGTAGCTGCAACGCCGGTGGCAGTCGATACAACGACGCCGAGCGCGCCTACTCCGGGCTCTGCCATGTGGGTTCTCCATGAATAAAAACGCCCGGCAGTGTCCGGGCAAAGGCGCCGCCAGCGAGGGTGGAGCTGGGGACGGCGCAGAGCAGTCGCGGCGCACCAGGCGCCAGAAACGAGAAAGCCCCGGCAGGTGCCAGGGCTTTTGAGAGTCGGTCATCGCAACGCGCAAGATCGACAGGATGGAAATAATGTCGGCAATTCGGCAAAGGAGATCAAGCCACCTCCGCACCAACGGCGCTCTCCAACATGTCGTGCGGCAGAGGATCGCCGATCACCAGGTCGTGGATCACTCCCTCCCTGTCCAGCACCTCGCTCGCGAGCATCAGCGCTTCGGTCACCATCTCCTCGAGGCCTTTGTTCAACTGCGACCGCCACCAGCGCCTGGTCCTATCGGGCGCCGCAGTCGTATCCCAGCTGTTCATGTCGTAGAAGGAGGCCGGCAGCACCATCACATCGGTCGAGCGCTTCACGTATTGCTCGCGCGGCGCGTCCGGTGGCGCCTTCCCCTTCTTTCCCTGGGCCTTGTGCCGCGCCTGCTTGGCACGGGCTTCTGCTTGGGCAGCCTGCCGCGCAGCACGGCTGGCCACCTCGGCCCCCACCGCGGCCTGGACGCCCTTCATGGGCGGGATGGCCCAGGCAGTAATCGCCTTCTGCCGGAACAGGGCGGGAGCCGGCGACTGCACCACCGGGAACAGCGCGCCGATCGCCTGAACCTTGCGGGCCTTGTGCGTGCTGTACTTGGCCACCAGCACATTCCAGAGCTTGGGCGGAAGCTGGCTGTGAAGCCGGGAGAACACCCAGCAGTCCACCTCCATTCGAGAGGCATCGGAGAAGGCCGGCCGGCGGCCCGATGCCAGAGAGGCGTTGATCAGCTTCTGCCAGGACTGCTTGCTGGTGTTGTCGATGCATTCAGCGGCCAGCGCGGACACGACCGCTGCCAAAACGTTGGTGTAAACCATGGCTGTTCCCCCTCAGTCACCGGTCCAGTTCGAGATCGTGGCGCGCACGGCGCCGTTCGGGTGTACCTCACTGCTCAACCTGACCTGGCTGACGAACAGGCTGTCATCGATCCCCATCGCATCGGCCAGGCCATCACGGCCCGACTTGAAAGCGGCCAGCAGGTTGTCGTCGTCGCGGCGCGCCTTGTTGGGCGGCAGGAACTCCAGGCTGAGCAGTACTCGCCCTGCCGGGGCCACCAGCTTCGCTTTCAGGCCAAGCACCCAGCACTGCCAGCGGTATCCCTTCGCGGCTCGGCTTCGGGCTGCCCAGTGCGCCCGTGCGTTCGGGCTCAGCACCCGGGGCGGCCAGGGCAGCATTACGGTCTGATCAGCCACGAGGCTTCTCCCTCTCCTCGAGCGCGGTGGTGATCGCTTCTACCTCCACCACACCAACGACCCTGGCGCGCCCCTGCAGCAGGTTGCGGACCCGGTTGATCGCCTCCTCGGATGCCTGCTTGTAGACCTGATCAATCAGGCAGTCCGGGCCCCAGGTACCGACCGGGACGTCGAGCGTCAGTCGCACGCGGGCCTTGGTGATGGTGCGCACACGAGGTAACTGCCTTCCTTGGCTGCTCGTTTTCTCGCTCATTTCATCTACCTCCTATGGAAACTCTGAATTCATCTGAAGCCCGTGCCGTTGCTGGCTTAGGCGTCAACTTCGGAAAAGCTGGTTTCGGTGCTTTTTGCGCTGTGTGCGGCAGAGAAACCACGCTCGTCGAGCCATGCGTGCCACTGCCCGAGGGCTGTCAGCCGCGCCGCGTCGACGGTGGTCTTGATGTAGGTAGAGGCCAGCTTGCCCATGCTGTGGTTGAGCATCAGCTCGCCCACCAGGTAGTCGATGCCGATCTCGGTCCAGGTAGTCCGGGCGAGCTTGCGCAGGTCGTGGCTGGTCCACCTCCGATCACTGATGCGGCGGAACATCGCCGAGGCCTGGGAATCGGAGAGCCGCTCACCGTTGGCCATCGCCAGCACCCATGGGCTGGAGCGTCTGGCCGGGTGCTGCAGGTCGCGGTACCGGCTGAGCAGTGCGATGTACTGGTCGGTCAGCGGCACCACCAGAGGCTCGCCGTTCTTGGTGTTCTGCCCAGGGATGGTCCAGGTCCGGTCAGGGAGGCTGATCTCGTCCCAGCGCTGCAGGCAGGTCTCACCGATCCGGGTGCCGTGGGCCAACATCGTCAGCGCCAACAGGCCCGCCACCGGATCCTCCTGAAACACTTCGCAGAGGTGCGGTACCAGCGTCCAGGCATCGGACGGTTTCAACTTGGCAGGGCGCGGCGGCAGCTTGCCGGTCCAGTAGTCCTTCCAGCTCGAGGTGGCGAGGGGGTTGCTGTCGATGCGTCTCTGCCGCTCAGCCAACACCAGCGCCTGGAGCAAGCACTGGAGAGCCTTGTGCACGGTATGGGGTGACAGCACCTGCTGCATGGGCCACACCAGCTTGTCGTCGATGGTGGCCTTGCTGAGCCGCTTGATCTTCTCGGCGCCGATGCGTGGCTTGAGTTGACGATCAACCAGGCTGGCGACGGTGGCCCGGTAGCGTGGGGACTTGGACCGGTTCTGCGACAGGCGGGAGCTCCACCAGTCGAGCACCTGGCCGACGGTGGTGAACCGCCCGCGCGAGGTCATAGCGTGGCTCCCGGGCTGGCCACCACATCCGGCACCAGCAGTTCCGGCAGGAAATCGAACTCGCCGCGATCGTACGACTGGATGCGCCCACAGCGGCTGCAGAGCACCTTGTCGTAACCGCCGCCGCGCCAGTACAGCTCGGCCACGCCGCTGGAGAGCCTGAACCGGGGAGAGTCGTTGAAGCGAACAGACCAATCGTGCCGGCCGAGCCAGCACCAGAGGCTCATGCCGGCACCGACAGCACTTCCTTGTGCGCGACGATCAGCCTGGGCACGTCCGTGGCCTTGTCGGTGTATGCGAAGGGAGCATCGGCGCCAGGGGCCGTGATGGTGTAGCGGCATTCCTGCAACCTGCAGATCGCAACCACGAATCCGCACGGCGTTTTCCAGCTTCCGGTTATGCCTGGCACCGGGGTGAAGCGCATCATCTGGGCCGGGCTCATACCTTCAGGTCCTTCAGCAGGTCCTTGAGCTGGCGCATCTTCTCAGCGGCCTCGCGTTCCTCGCCGACCTCCAAGGCCACTTCCTCGATCCGGGCAGACAGCTGCTTGAGATCTTCCGCCATTTTCGAAGCGGACCTGGCGAGTGTTGCCAGCAGATCCATTGGGGTAGGCCTGACAGTCATATCAAGGATCTCGGCATGCCTGATTGTCGGCGTGACCGCCGTTGGCGGTGTTCCGATGCGCACTTGTGACATCTTCGGTTCCTCGGGCTTGGGTTTCTGCTGGACCGGCACTCGCTGGTACTGGTCACGGGAGACGCGCTTGACCAGGCCGCAATCCACCAGCCTGGTGAGGCATCCAGAGACGATCTGGGTGTCTGGGGTGCTGCCGGTCAGGCTGCGCATGGCACCCATCACCTGGAACGATGTCCAGGCCTCAACGATCGGCACGCAGTCGTAGACCTTCTTCGCGACGCCGTTCAGGCCTTGCATCCGGGCTGCACACTTGGCTGGTGTCATTGCTTGCGTCCTATGCGTTTGCGGAGTTCGGCCAGAGCATCGTTGCCGACCTCTGGGGTGCTGGGAGCCCTGGGCGCCGGCAAAGGCGCCACGGGGGCGGGATCAAGTACTTCACCGCGGGCGATCTTCATCCGCTGCTCCAGGTACTTCTGCTCGAAGCGCTTCAGGCCGACCTCACGGTCCATCCGCTGCAGGGCGTAGAAGCCGGTCTCCACGGCTGCGTGGAAGACTGCCGCGTGGGTCCAGATGGGGTACTCGGAGTGCCCGGGGTGGGTGTTCTTCACAGCCTGGGCGTAGGCCAGTTCCAGCGAGGGCAACTGGAACGCTTCCGGCGAGTAGCACCACTTCACGAACAGGCCAGGCGACGGCACGAAGTCCCTGCCCTGCCGGGCGGCGATGCGCATGCCCCACTGGATTTGCTCCAGGGTGCGGATGCCGGAGCGCATGAACTCCGCCACCCATTCCCGTTTCGAGGCGCCTTCGGCGGCATCGTCGGGCCAGGCGGTGCGCCACGCCGGGAAGACACCCTTCAGCCTCACGAACAACTGGTCGACGACCTCCTTCGTGGCTGGGTCGACCTTCATCGTGCGAGGCTTCAGCGCAGCTGCGGCGCGGGCTGATGGACCGTGCTGGGCGACCTGTTTGGCGATCTCGTCGACCCGGTTCATACCTGCAGGTCCTCGTCTGCCCAGTCGCCCATCGAGGGCGTCGAAGCCGCCAGGGCTCTCTCCTTCGCGAACCAGCGCACCAGCCGCTGGCACCACTTCGCCGGGTTCTCAACGGTGGGCAGGGTCAAGAAGTGCCCCTTGAACCCGGCCAGCACCTCCTCCGGGATCTGCTTGCCGGCCAGGCCGGCGACGTACAACTGGTCCTCGAGGCTCTTCGCGTCGGGCAGCCAGTCGGCAGTCATCCGGTGGCGACCCCAGCCGTCCGCCTCGACGCCCTCGCGCATGCATGCATGCTGCTCTTCGGTTAAAGGACGGTTAAAGGACGGTTTGGGTGCAGCTGGTGCACCCCGTTCGGTCGTCATTTGCACCCCGTCCTGTTGTGAGCTGCACCCCGTTCCCTCTTGCGGGGTGCAGCTGGTGCACCCCGTGGTGGGTTTTTCGGGGTTTTGCGCTCGGGGTGCATCTGGTGCACCTCGGTCAGCAGCCTCAAGGACACCTTCCTGAGGCGATTGCAGAGACGGATCTCCAGCACCAGCGCCAGTTTCGAGCACTTCTTCAGGGGCTTCTTGCGAGGCTGAGCGGGGTGCATCTGGTGCACCCCGGGACATATTCAGGTCGTAACAGACCGGAGTCCGGTCCGGCTGAGAAAAATAGGCCAGCGCGACACGCTGATTGCCCAGGGTGATCACCCCAGACTCCTTGAGGGCGGCCAGCTTGTAGCGCACCGTGCGTTCGGAAAGTCCTGTATCGGCCGACAGGGTGCTGACGGCCGGGAAAGCGTTGCGTCCTTGCTTGTCGGCGTAGTTGGCCAGGCAGAGCAACACGTGGCGGCAGGTCGGGTCCTGCACCAACGTCTGCGCCAATGCCCAGGTCATGGCTTGGACGCTCACAGCGACCCTCCCGCGACTTTCTCCGCCAGGGCCGTCAAACCCTTTGGCGTGACGCGTACCTGTGACGCGAGTCGCTGGTCCCCGTTCTCCTCCGTGCCGATGACCGAGACCTTGTGGTCCAGCAGACCGGCAGCAAGGCGGGGCTGGTAGGCGACCCAGCGCGCGGAGTTCTCACGCCGGTAGATCCACCGGTTGGCCTTCAGCCACTCGAGCAGCCGCTTGCGCTGCACCTTCAGGTGCTTGGCCGCATCGGTGAGGCACATGGTGCCGGTGGCGGAGGAAATGAGTGCCAGCGCCTCAATCTTCGGGGCCAGGTCCTGCACCACCAACCGCAGTTGGCTGTTCTGTTCGGCGAGGTCGGCTGCGAGGCGCAATGCTTCGGGTAGGGTCTGTGGGATCTGCTGCGGCTGCTGCTCCAGCTCGTGGAGACGCTGGATCACCCGGCGCCGAAGGACGACGCTGTAACCGGTGATGAGTGTCTCCGTCAGTTCCCTATCCAGGTGGATACTGGCGATGTAGCCGCGCCCATCGCGCTCCTCTCGAACATGGCCCAGAACTGGACCATCCTTCTGGAGCTCGTCGAGCATGTTCTTGATGTCGCGGATAACGTGCTTGTGCTGCTTGCCAGTGAGCGCAGCGATGTCGACGCTGCTCATGGTGATGATGTTGAGGGGGTGCGGGATTGGCTGCATACTCACCTCGCGCGTGATGTGATGAAGCCGGGTGGCAGCCCGGCTTTGTTGCGTCTACAGGCGGCCGATCTTCGATCGAGCGGTGGCAACCACCACATCGATCTTCTGCTTGGCCTCCTCGGCCTCACGCTCCAGGCGCGCCACTTCCATGCGCGTCACCACCCCATCTTCCAGCGCCTCAATCGCCGCCTTGGTCACGTCTGCGGCTTCGGATGCTGCACCCAGGGTCGCCTGCATAAGGCAGTCGGCCGGCGCGACTTCGCGTTGCACGAGGTCGAAACCGAACTCCTCAGCCAGCGCCTTGAGCGGGCGCATGTCTTTGGTGTGCAGCAGGATCTGGAAGAGGTGGTTGATGGTTAGCTTGTGGGCGTCGTTGTCGGGGTTGGCGCGCTGCAGGAGACTGACCTGGGACAGGCCCATCATCGGAGCCAGGCGCGCCGAGTCGTTGTCCTTCACGGTGTCGTGGCACGACCGCATGAAACGTTCCATACGTAAAACCTCGCTTGATGTTTCTGTGGCAGCGCGCTACGTGGCGCGCCATCCTGTAATCGTTGAAGCGACACTCAAGCGACCGGGGGCAGAACCTCCTGCTTGTAGAGGTCCTCGATTGCTTTTCCTGTCTCGTAACCGATGCCAGATCCTTTGGCAGCTCGGTGAATCGTCGGCTGCGTGGTTCCAACCCTCTCCGCGACCGCCTTCTGAGAGAGTCCTTTCGCAAAGAGGGCGGACAGCATCATTTGAATGGTCATGGAGACCTCCAATGCGTGTTCGTATCATTGATAATACGCACTCGTATTGCTCCGAGCAATACACTCGACCAATACGTTTTCTTATTGGTCACAGTATGAAAGTTGGCGAACGGATTGACGCAGAGATGCGGCGGCGGGAGTGGAGCGAGGGGGAATTGGCGCGGCGCGCTGCTATCCCTCAACCCACAGTGCATCGCATAGTTTGCGGAGAATCGAAAAGCCCACGGCAGGAGAACATCCAGGCCATCGCACGCGCGTTCTCGTGTTCGGCCGAGTGGCTATGGACGGGCGTTGGTAAGGCTCCCAGTGGCGTTGAATCGTCAACGCAGACAGATCTGACTTTGCCCGATCAGAGTGCTTCAGATTTCGTGAGAGCCATGCTTGCCACCAAGGCTGGCAAAGCGCTGTCGAAGGAGGCCCGGGAGCGTCTGCTGGGAGCCGCCGAAGAGGCTACGGATGGGTTGGCGGAATCGAATGGCAACGTCATTCGCGCCGTTTTCCCCAAGCGCACCATCCAAGGCGACGAGATCAGCATCGCCCACTACGACGTTCGCGGCGCCATGGGCAGCGGCAAGCTGGTGCGTGAATACCCGGAGATGCTTCGCGACGTCATCGTCAGCCAGGAACACCTGCGCGAGCTTGGAGTGAAGTACCGGGACCCCACGCATCTCAAGATGATCACCGGCGATGGGGAGTCGATGGCGCCCACTATCAAGCACCTTGACCCACTCATAGTCGACGCAAGCATCCGCGAATTCACGGGTGACGGCATATATGCCTTCACTTACCAGGGCCTGTTCTATATCAAGCGCCTCCAGCTGCGGGGCGCCGAGCATTTCAAGATGCTCTCCGACAACCCGCTGCATCCTCCGGAGGACATCCGGGTAGAAGAGACCTACATTCAGGCTCGAGTGCTGTTGGTGTGGAACGCCCGCCGCGTGTAGGTGCGGTGTGCAAATCGATGTTGAAGCTGATCTAGGGGCTGAAGACAAGGAGGTCGAATGAGGCTACAGCTAGCGTTGACTGCGTCCCTGCTACTCATGACTGCTAATGCTGCGCAGGCGGCCATGTATAAGTGCTCCGGGCCGAACGGGCAGGTGCAATTTACCGATCGGCCCTGCAATGGCGCAGCCGAGAGTCCCGAAAATGCCATAGAGGTAACTCCGCCCACCCCATCCGTACAGCCCCGCAGTGTGAAAAGCGACGCGGAACTGGACAAGGAATGGGAGGACGCTCGGCGCTTCTACTACGTGGAACTGCCTGATGCTGAAAGAAAGGCGGCCGAGCTCATGGCATCCCCAGACCCAAAGGCGCAGGAGCTGGGCCGTAAGCTCGCATGGGAAGTACAGAAGGGGCGGGAGGCGTTCGAGGAACTGAAGAGAGCCCACGAGCAGCGAGGCGAAACCAAAGAGCGCTATAGAAACGCTCTCCGCAAGCTTGGCGGTCCGTAGCTCGGCGAGCCGCTTGAGCCGCACTACAGCGCCTCACCCAATGATGCGCTAAGGGGCGCGAGACTGTTCTCGCGCCAGGTCAACCATGATCAGAAGGGAGCCGGCATCTCCGCCGACTCCTTCCACAGCACCTTGAATTCCTCCTCCCCCTCGGCCTCCTGGTCGCCCTCCTCTTGCTGCGCCCACTGCAGCGTGACAGTGCCGTCATCGTTGAAGGTCATATCCAGACCATCCGTTTCGCTAAGCAACTCCAATACCTCCTCCCACGCCTGATCCTCGTCAGTGTCCAGGCGGTGGATCGTCACACGACGGTTCAGCTGCGACATCGGCGAATTGATCATCTCCGACACCCTCAAGCCCAAGCGCTCACGGCTGTTCATCACACGGCGTTCGGGTTGCTTCTGGTTCTTCTGCTTGGCCATTGGCTTACTCCTCGATACTGGACATTCATACAGTATTAATTAATGCACGGAGCCGCAACGTGAAAATTAATGCGTTAACGTATTGACCAGCTCAATACGCAATCGTATTGTTTGATCACGCCAGCAGAACACCGCCGGCCAGCCCAACTGGGCTCGCTCTTTTACAACCAGACGTAACCAGCGACGTACCGGCTCCCTCCGGTGGTGAACAAGCTCAACCGTCGCCCACGCAGCCTCTGGATAGCTGCCGGACTCCCCACATTGGGAGGACGCCAAACCATGCGAGCCAGCCAGGGCGAGCCAGTAGCACCCGGGCCAGAGATACGAATCGGGCAACGCAAGACGCATGGAATGGAACAAACGACAGAGGAGGAACCAGCCAATGCAGATGTGAGACCAGCCGGCATTTCGGGCCGGCTACCCGCGATGAACTGCCACCTGAAACCGGCCGTCGAGCTGCAGGTAATCGCGAGGGAAACACTGGACCAGATGACCGACGCGCCAAATGCCGAATAGGGCGCGCTGCGATGGAAGCTCAAGGCCAACACGTACACGGCGCCCGGCTATCGGCAGCAGGGGCGCCATACACCCCCCAGACGTCACCGAGGACAACCGCATGAAACGACTGAACCTGTTGCTTGCAGCGCTTATGGTGCTGGCGAGCACTGCTTTCGCGGCCTAGCCGCCCACCCAGCTCAACTTCTGTACCGGTGGCGAGGGCGGCTTCTACGAGAGCCTGGGCACCGAGATCGGCAAAGCCATCGTCAAGGGCACCGACATCAAGTCCAACGTGATCAACACCGGCGGCTCGGTCGAGAACGCCGAGCTGCTGAAGGATGGCGACTGCGACATCGCGATCATCCAGGCCGACGCGGTGGTGACACAGGGCCTGCCGTCGGACCTCAAGGTCGTCGACGCGCACGAGGAGACGGTGTACTGGCTCCACGGCAAGAGCGGTGTCGATGACTTCGGCAAGATGGAAGACGACAAGGTCGCGAAGAAGTACGCCTTCGCAGCAGTATCCGGCTCCGGCGCCCTGGTGACGGTGAAGCACTGGATCGAGACTGACGACGACTACAAGGGCGCCGTCGTGGTTGAGTTCGACGACTGGTACGCCGCCGCCGAGGCGGTGGCCCAGGGCTACGTGAAGAAGGCCGGCGTGACAGTGGAGATCGCCGGCATGCTGTACATCGGCCGGCCCGGCAAGATCACCAGCGACATCACCGAGGATTTTGCGAGCCAGATCCTGATCGGCGAAGTGAACGACGACTCCTTCGCCAGCGCCAAGGACGCCAACGGCAACCCGCTGTATCGCCATTGCACGGTGGACAACAAAGCGACCTCGGGGCTGAAGACCAGCACCACCCTGTCGCCGGACACCTACTGCCTGCGCGCCCAGGTCGTCTACAACAACGACTGGCACAAAGGCGCAGGCGCCAAGGATGGCAAGAAGCTCCGACGCGCGGTCGACAAGGGCATCAACAGCGTCGTGAAGACGGTCCGTTGAAATGCTCCGCTTGATCCTGGCCCTGCTCCTGGCGGGCCTGCTGATCGCAACTTCCTCCCTGCTGCACCTCATCTCCATCAGCTACCTGGCCGGCGTCCTCTCGGGGCTCCTGCTCGGCGGCGTGATGTGGCTGAGAGTGCGCCGGAGGAAAACCGGATAGACCCAGGGCCGAGAGGCCCTGGATGCATAACCGGAGCATGAGCAATGGCACGTTCGAGCAGCGTTAACAGTGAAGGTATCGGGGTCGTGGGGCTGTTGGGTGTGGCCTTCGTGATCCTGAAGCTCTTCGGTGTGATTGATTGGAGCTGGTGGTGGGTGACAGCACCGTTCTGGATCGGTCCCGCGATCGCCGCATCCATCGGCGCCGTGATCCTGTTTTTCCTCGGCATCGCCTGGTTGCTTGACCACTAGGGCGAATCACTTCTGCCCCTTGGCGACAGGGTGCAGTGGGATGCAACCACACCAAAGCCCGACCGGGCGCTACCCAAACGGAGAATCAAAATGATCGAACTCGGAAAGTTGGCCAAGGACAAGGTGACGGGATTCCAAGGTGTCGTCACTGGGCGCGCCCAGTACTTGACCGGATGCACCCAGTACGTGGTCGTCCCGCCAGTCGCGGTAGGCGGCGGGTTCCAGCACGGCGAATGGTTCGATGAAGGCCGCCTGGAAGTTATCGGTGACGGCGTCAGTGTCGACGATGTTGCCGGTCCAACCGCCGGCGGCCCGCAACGGGATGCCCCGCGCCGCTGATGGATTGCCAGGGCACACGCCCTGGCTGCATCGGTGGGCGATCTGAAGCGCGGCGCTGTTCGCGCACAACTGGAAGTGGTCAGCGCAGGGACGAGAGTCGGCGTGGCACCAGCGGTTACCGGTAGAGCCGAACCGAAAGAATGACCGCCGGTTGGCAGCCGGCCAGATCACCCAACCCATGCAGCCACACCAACCAGGAGGTTGGCCATGTTCGAAAGCATCGTGCACATCGGCGCCAACTACGGAATGACCTCTGCCTGCTACGTCGATGGCGACGTGATTGGCGAGGTGATTTTTGGCAGCGAACCACCCCGTGTCTTGATCTTCAGCAGGATCGGCCTGATCGATAGCACCCGTGAGTGCCTGGCCATCTACCGCGCCAACGGCAGGCTGATCGTGAAGGACGAGGTCAACAGCTACGCGTAGCAGCCACACCACGGCCCGATAGGCCAGAGCGGAGGAAGGAGATGAACGAGCAACTAACGCTAGACGGTGAGCCAGTGATCAAGCGGCTGAACCTCAAGGTCTTCTGCGTCGAAGAACACGATTACTACGCGGCCGAGACCGCAGAGCAGGCAATCGCCTTTCATGTCGAAATGGTGGGTGGCGATCCTGAGGTGGAAAGTGACTGCGACTGCGAGGAGGTCACCGGCGAGTTGCTGGACAAGCAGTGGGTCGATGAAGACAAAGCGCCGCTGGGAACCCTGCGCGAATGGCTGGCAGAAGCCAAAGGCGTTGAGTGGTTGACCGGCACTGAATAGCCCACCGACCAGCCGGCAGTTGGGCGAAAGGCGGCATCGGAATGTCGGCGGGGCATGAAAAAAGCATCTCCCTGGGCAGCATCGGTGGCGAATCCCCGGACGCCGCTGCCAGAAACGGGTGTGGCCCGACATTCCAATGCCGCTTCGTATCCCCTCCCCTAACCCACATCCAGGCCGCCTATGGCCTGGCTGCATCCGTGGGTGATCTGAATCCTGCCGCCAAGCAGCACAGCTTCCATGCAGCGAGGGCCGAGCAATGAACAGGCCTGATGCCGGGTTTGGCTCCGGCCAGATCACCCAACTGATGTAGCCCATCCCAACGAGACCAAAACATGACCGAGCAGACCCTTTCCCAGCTCCTGCAGGAGCGTGTTGCCGTTTACGCGGGCAGTGACCGCCCGCGCGAACTCATCGACCAGGGCATCGACGAGATGTTCAAGAACCTGGTCAAGGACATGTGCCGCTCCTACGGCGACCTGAGCAAGGCCATCGAGGGCGCTATCAAAGCAGCGCTCCCGGCCAACGTCGGCGACGTATTCGAGCTCACCAAGTACAACGCGATGATCGCGGCGCAGCTGAAAGAGCGCTGGGAGCAGTCGGCTTTCGCTGAGCACCTGCTCAAGCAAGCAGACGCATCTATCGCCGAAGTGCTCAGCGGTGAAGGCCTCATCACGGGCGAGGTGTCGTTGCGTGCGTTGCTTGAGGAGTTCACCAAGGCCAACAAGGAAAAGGCCGCAGAAGAACGCTGGGAGGCGCCTGAAATCCGGTTCGAGGAGGAAGGGAGGTATGGCAGCAATTACTTCTCAGTCTTCTTCGATCCGAAGCCTGAGAGCAGCTATCGCAGCGACGCCTTCTCTAGCAGCGGCACATCGGCTTACAGCCTTAAGCACAATATCCACGTCATGCTGGACAAGGAAACGCGCCCCGCGGGGAACGACCATGACGATCCGATCAGGATTGGCGAGGTCTACTGCGCGCGGATCGACAACGAAAAGATCGCGCTGAGCATGAACCTTCGCACGAAGTGGGAACGGATGCTGGCCAGCCTGTACTTTGGCAAAGCCAAGCTCCTGGTGGACTGCGATCCGCAGGACATCACCTACGGCTTCGACTACTGATCCGCCTCCCCTTCCCCGAACCGACACGGGGCGCCACCGCGCTACGCATGACGCTGCGCGCGGCAACGACCGGCTGGCCACCGGGGCATTCGGCCATCCCCTAATCCAACCGCAAGGAGAGCGAGATGCTGACCGCCACCTCCATCATGAATCCGACCTTCCTGGCCAAGGTGCGCGCCGCCATGGCCCAGGCATTCCGCAGCCGGGCGCCGGTCCGCGTACGCAACCGCTTCGGCCTGACGGTGCTCTGCATCGAGTGGGTCGAGGGCAAATGGAAGGCCTGGGCTGACTTCGGCCGCGAGGTCACCCACTCGTTGCGCAAGGCATTCCAGTTCAGCAACGACGCTCACCCGGGAGGCCGCCATGCAGTACCCGACTAAGCGCTACGTGATCACGTACCGAGGAAAGATCAAGGACGTGACCCTGGTCAGGGCCGTCGGTAGCCGGTTCGAGGCCGAGAGCGGCCGCCTGTACGCGCCGCCTGAGCTGTTCATGACCAAGGAAGCCGCCAAGAAGCAAGGCGCATATCGACTCAAGGCAGCGATCGACCGCACCCGCGAAGTCGTGAAGCGGCTGCAGAGAAAACTTCAAGTTCTGGAGGAACAGTAGATGCTCATTCTGACCCGCCGCATCGGCGAAACCATCGAGATTGGCGACGACATCGAAGTCACCGTGGTTGGCATCACGGGTGGCCAGGTGAAGCTGTCCATCAGGGCCCCGAAAGAGGTTCCCGTCCACCGCAAGGAGATCGGCGACCGCATCCGCCGTGGGGAGGTGCAGCATGGCTAGCCGACGAGTCCTGATCATCCCCAAGGGCCGCAACTTCTTCCACCTGAAGGACGCCGGGACCGGCAAGGTCGTGGGGTTCAGCACCAGCAGCGTCCTGGCACACGTACGCGCCGGGGAGCTGGAACGCGGAGGGGCCTGAGCATGCTCTCCTCCTCCGTGATCCGAAATCACTCGGACCAGGTGGCGCTGCTAGGCAGCGCCACCACCATCGACCCCATCAAGTTCCCGCGTCGCTACGAGCTGGCCATGCAGCGGCAGAAATTCGACTCCGAGCGGAAGAAGCCCAAGAAGGTCACGACCCTGGAGCGCCAGCGCCATGACCGGATGGGGCTGCTGAAGGAAGCGCGCCTGCTGTCACGCGACCACACGCTCACTCAGGCCGCCGAGGTCATGGGCGTCCAGCGCTGTCGCCTGGCTCGGATTGCGGAGGACTACAACCTCCAGTTCCTGCCAGGGCGAAACGAAGTCAGGGCAGAGCGCTTTGCCGCTGCTGCTGAACGAATCCGCGCATTCCTGGCGATCGGCATCACGCGCCGGCAAGCCATCATGCGCCTGGGCCTTGGCTACCGAACCTTCGGCCGAGTCTGCAAAGCGCATGACATCGACTATCCCGATACGGAGGCCAGCCATGGCGGCGAAGACAGCGGCCCAGCGTAAGGCCGAGCAGCGCGAGCGGGACAAGATGACCGAGGAGCAGCGCCTGGCGCGGCTCCTGTCCCGCCGCATCACCACCGACCTCTTCAAGGGTACCGACGCGATCCTGATCCGAGACATGGCCCGCGTCGGTATTGAGGAAGAGCAGGATTACATAACCCGGCTCATTCACGGCGCATCAAATCTTACCGACTCTGACTTAGAAGCCTTTCTTAATCAGATTCATACTAGCCAAGCTGAGAAGACCTAAGTGAAACTTGATAAAAGGTAACTCCAGCCTTACTAGCAATCTTAGCAAAATCACCTTCATTCAAAGGAGCCCTACTCATTACACTTATACTTTTCCTATCGGCAGCCGCAATATTCCTTCTTCTCACGGAACTGACCGATGGCAACGAAAGAATCCCCTGATGAAACAACTTTTCATCCTCAAAGTTACCGCCATAAGTTACAGTGTACTGATAATAAAGCAGACCACCAGTAACGTCATCGGTGATAGCTGGAGAGAGTCGCTCTGCCTTAAGCTCCAAAAGGGAAGACTCAATAAAGTCCATCTTTTCCATCAGGAGTGTTTGCGCATCATCTGTGCCAACTGCCTCCCTCAGAACTTTGTGCTCAGTAACCCTGTATACCGGATTATCCGGTTTCTCAGCTGCCATAGCCGACTGAATGGCTTCTGCGAGTCGAGGCTGCAAATCGACAACACCATGCATATCGTTGTCATAGAAGATTGTTCTTTCGTCTGAAATATCAAACGGAAGCCGGGTTCCTGAGACAGCCAGGACTACAACTGGACGACCTACACAATGCCTGACTGCGAGTTCATACATCACATTCGGGTTGAGCTCAGAAAGATTCGCCACAACCAATTCATCATCAAGGATATGTTCAATAACCTGACGCGTTATTGAGCCTTGAACAGATATTTCATGTGCAACATAGGTATCGAATCCTAACCCGGCTAGTACGGGTTTAATCACTGCCGATATCAGCCCATCAGCAGCCCGACGAGTCGGAGTGTTGTCTCCGCCAATCGGCGTTACAACAAAACACCTCTTGTTCGTATCTTCCACAGATTCCGCGGCTGCTTCTTTATTGGTTTTCCTACTCATTTCCGGCTCCTTCCGAACCATCCAAGCTCGCAACGAAGTGTATTCGGGGTGCCCCGCGCCATCAACTTGATATCAATACAGAGGGATTCGATGGAGTACTCCGACTTCCTGAAGCGCAAGGTATGCGTTGCGCCGTCGCTCGGCTTCGAGGTCGACCAGGCCCTGGTCAACCCTCGCATGAAGCCGCACTGCCAGGCGATCGTCCCCTGGCTGCTGGCCGGCGGGCGACGTGCTCTGTTCGCCTCCTTCGGCCTGCACAAGACGGTCATCCAGCTGGAAGCGGTCCGCCTGGCGGCAGAGCACGCCGGTGGCCGAGGCCTCATCACCATCCCGCTCGGTGTGCGCCAGGAGTTTCGCCGCGACGCCGTCGAACGCCTGGGCTGGAAGGAGCCGCCGCGCTTCATCCGCAGCATTGAGGAGGCCGACGCCACAGGCGTCTACCTGACCAACTACGAAACCGTGCGCGACGGGAAGTTGGACCCGCGCCACTTCGTGGCCACGAGCCTGGATGAGGCGGATTGCCTGCGAGGCTTCGGCAGCAAGACGTTCCGCGAGTTCATGCGGCTCTTCGCTGGCGACGATCGCCAGGCAGGCGTTCGCACTGAGGGCGTCCGGTACCGGTTCGTGGCCACCGCCACACCGTCTCCCAACGACTACATCGAACTGCTTGCCTATGCCGCCTACCTGGGGGTCATGGACGTGGGCGCCGCCAAGACCCGCTTCTTCAAGCGCAACAGCGAGAAGGCCGATCAGCTCAGCATCCACCCGCACAAGGAGGAGGAGTTCTGGCTGTGGGTCGCCAGTTGGGCCCTGTTCATCCAGAAGCCCAGCGACCTTGGCTTCAGCGATGACGGGTACCAGTTGCCCGAACTGGACCTGCACTGGCACGAGCTGCCCAGCGACCACAGCCAGGCCGGTACCGAAAAGGACGGCCAGGGTCGCCTGTTCCGCAACGCCGCGATCGGTGTGCAAGACGCCTCGAAGGTGAAACGCGACAGCCTGCCGGACCGTATCGAACGCCTGCAGCAGATCCGCGCAGAGGATCCGGACGCCCACCGGATCATCTGGCACGACCTCGAGGCCGAGCGTCACGCGATCGAGGCCGCAATTCCCGATGTGATCAGCGTCTACGGCTCCCAGATCCTGGACGAGCGGGAGCAACTGATCGTCGACTTCAGCGACGGCAAGTTCCCGGAGCTGGCCGCCAAGCCCGTTATCGCAGGCGCTGGCTGCAACTTCCAACGGCACTGCCACCAGGCCGTCTTCCTCGGTATCGGCTTCAAATTCCGTGACTTCATCCAGGCCGTCCACCGCATCCAGCGGTTCGGCCAGCTGCACCGCGTGCGCATCGACCTCATCTACACGGAGGCCGAGCGCGACATCCGCCGCCAACTGGAGCGGAAGTGGCAGCAGCACAACCTGCAGGCAGATCGAATGACCAAGATCATCCGCGACTTTGGCCTGGCACACGCTGCCATGGCCCAGCAGTTGGCGCGCTCCCTCGGCGTCGAGCGTGTCGAGGCGAAGGGCGAGCACTACACCGTGGTGAACAACGACTGCGTGCTGGAAACCCAGCGCATGCAGAGCGACAGCGTGCACCTGGTGGTGACCAGCATCCCCTTCGGCAACCAGTACGAGTACTCGCCAAGCTACAACGACTTCGGCCACACCGACGACAGCCAGCACTTCTGGGCCCAGATGGACTACCTGATCCCCGAACTGTACCGAGTACTTCAGCCCGGGCGCGTCGCCGCGATCCACGTGAAGGACCGGATCACGCCCAGCGGCATATCCGGCATGGGCTTCCAGGTGGTGCAGCCCTTCAGCGACGAATGCGTCGCCGCGTTCCGCAAGCACGGCTTTGGCTTTCTGGCTCGCAAGACCATCGTCACCGACGTGGTTCGCGAGAATGCTCAGACCTACCGCCTGGGCTGGACCGAGCAGTGCAAGGACGGCAGCCGCCAAGGCGCCGGCATGCCGGAATACATGCTGCTCTTCCGCAAGCCGCCGACCGATCGAAGCAACGGCTACGCCGACGTGCCGGTGGTGAAGAGCAAGGAGGAGTACACCCGCCCGCGCTGGCAGTTCGACGCCCACGGCTTCACCCGTTCCAGCGGCAACCGACCGCTGGCGCCACAGGATCTGGACGGGCTCGACCAGGCCGCCATCTTCCAGCGGTTCAAGGCGCACAGCCTCGAGCAGGTCTACGACTTCCGCCACGACGTGACGATCGCCGAGCACGTCGCCGAATCCGGCTGGCTGCCCAGCAGCTTCATGCTTCTCCAGCCGCAGAGCTGGCACCCGGACGTCTGGTCCGACATAACCCGCATGCTCACGCTGAACAGCACCCAGGCCGCCAAGGGCCGGGAGCAGCACATCTGCCCGCTGCAGTTCGACATCGTCGACCGCTGCATCGAACAGTTCAGCCAGAGAGGCGAGGTGGTCTACGACCCCTTCGGCGGCATCGGAACTACCCCCTACCGGGCCATCAAGCTCGGCCGCTTCGGTCGAGCCTGCGAGTTGTCCCCGCCCTACTTCCTGGACATGGCCGCCTATTGCGCCGCGATCTCGCGGGAGATGGCCATGCCTGACCTGTTCTCATTCCTCGACGCCGAGCAGAAGGAGTCCGCCGCATGACCTCCATGCAGAAGTCTGCCAATTTGGATTTCAAAACCCAGTACGGCCTGCCGCTGGACGAGGCCGACGACGCCATCATCGTCGACCTGTTCGCCGGCGGCGGTGGCGCCAGCACCGGCCTGGAGCTTGGCCTGGGCCGCCAGGTCGCGCTCGCGATCAACCACAACCCGGCGGCCATCAGCATGCACGAGGCCAACCACCCGCATGCCGACCACAAGCCGACCGATGTTTGGGGCATCGATCCCATTGAAAGCTCGCGCGGCAGGACGGTGGCCTGGCTGCACGCCTCGCCCGACTGCCGCCACCATAGCCAGGCCGCCGGCGGGCAACCGCGCAAGAAGGAAATCCGCGACCTGTCGTGGGTTGTCGTCAAGTGGGCTGGCAAGCTGCAGAAGTCCGGCCAGGGCCCTTGGGTGATCAGCCTGGAGAACGTCAAGCAGATCCTCCAATGGGGCCCCCTCATCGCCAAGCGCGATAAGGCCACCGGGCGCGTGGTCAAGGTCGACAAGAGTGTGGCCGCGCCCGGCGAACACGTTCCGCGCCATGAACAGTTTCTGGTGCCGGACCCGAAGCGCAAAGGGCGCACCTGGCGCCAGTTCGTCCAAACCCTGCGCGGCTTCGGCTACCAGGTCGAGTTCTGGGTGGAGCGCAACTGTGATTATGGCGATCCGACCACCCGCCAGCGGCTGTACATGATCGCGACCGCCGACGGCGTCATGCCGGAAGCGGCCGTAAAGACCCATGCGGCGAAACCTGCCAAGGGCCAGAAGTACCACCGCACTGCCGCTGAATGCATCGACTGGAGCGACCTGGGCCAGTCCATCCGCACCAGGAAGAAGCCGCTGGCCGAAGCGACGATGCGCCGCATCGCGAAGGGCATCGAGAAGGAGGTGCTGCAGCGCGCCCAGCCATTCATCGTCCCACTTACTCACCAGGGCGGCGACCGCTTGCACAGCCTCAGTGAGCCTTTCCGCACCATCACCGCAGCGAACCGGGGCGAGCTGGCACTGGCGGCTCCTGCCTTGGTCCAGGTGTGCTATGGCGAGCGCGAGGGCCAGGCACCGCGCGTGCTGAGCCTGGACAAGCCGCTGGGTACGGTCGTCGCCGGCGGCGTGAAGCACGCCATCGCCACCGCGTTCCTGGCCCAGGCGAACGGCGGCTACAACACCACCCACAGCAAAGCGGCAGACGCCCCGATCAGCACCATCACCAACAAGGGCAGCCAGCAGCAGTTGGTGACCGCCAACCTGGTGACCCTCCGCAAGGGCTCGCACAGCGCGCCAGCAGATGAACCGCTTGGAACGCAGACCACCAGCGACCACCACGGCCTGGTGGCCGCTCACCTGCTGCACCTGCGCGGCAACTGCGATTCGCGCGCCGCCGACGATCCCCTGCAGACGATCAGCGCCGGCGGCCAACACCACGGCCTGGTCAGTGCGCTGCTGGTGACGAACACCACTGGTCACGGCAGCACGCCAGCAGACCAGCCGTTGCCCACCGTCGCAACCGGCGGCCACCACATGCTGGTCTCGCCGGAGATGATCGCGGGCAGCCTCAGCCCCGAACAGCTCGACGGCGCAGTGTGGGTGGCAGCGTTCCTGATGAAGTACCACGGCATGGGCGAGAACATCCGCCCCTTGGACGAGCCGGCCAGCACGGTAACCACCAAGGACCGCCTGGCCCTGGTGACGGTCTGGATCAGCGGCGACCCCTACGTGATCGTGGATATCCGCCTGCGCATGCTGAAGCCGCGCGAGCTGTACCGCGCTCAAGGTTTTCCCGACACCTACATCATCGATCGCGGGCACGACGGCAAGCCGTTCACCCTGACGCAGCAGGTGCACATGTGCGGCAACAGCGTCAGCCCTGGAACGATGGCGGCTTTTGCCCGGGCCAACGATCCATGGAAGCGACGCCCACGCCCGCTCCAGGCAGCGGCTGCATGACCTGGTACAACCGCAGCTGGCAGCACATGCACCAGGTGCACCAGCAGGCCAAGGCCAGCGGCGGCTCAGTTCCCAGCAACGAAGAGGGCTATCACTGAAACGATGAGACTGAAAATGGAGATTGGAACCGCCAGCCCCTGGTTGGCGTTGAAGAACCGGAGGCTGCGCTTCAGCCAGCCCATATCAGCTTCTTCATAGCCTTCGGCCGTCAAGTAGTAGTTGACGCCCTCGTCATAGAAAATTAAGCCGTCGGCTCTAAGTTCCTTCATCACGTCAAGAAACAGGCTTCGGCGCACGTTGTCCTGAGACTCCATAAGCTCAGGCATCTTCTCGTGATAGGACTCCTGTGCCGTAATCAGCACCGGGAACTGCCGCAGGTTCCTGACACCGTGCCCGAACTCATCCACGTACTTCTCATAGATGAGCCTCAGCAGCTTCTGCTTCATGCCCTTCCCGATCTTCTTGGTGATCATCGTCCCTCTCCGTCGGCGTTGATGACCTTCGAAACTAACCCACCTGATTCCAGTTCGCCACCACGGCGAGAGGTCTCCCTATGCCCACAAATCAGCGGCCCGCGAACCTGAAAACGGGCGCACCATCCGAGTACCACATGCAGCTTTCGGCCCTGGCGCGCACGGTCGGTTCCTTCAACTACCGGTACGGCAGCGAAGTGCAGTTGCATGAGGCGCTGGCCGAAGTACTCGGCCTCGCCGGCTACAGCTTCGAACGCGAGCACGTGCTTGACGCGAAGAACCGTGCCGACTTCTGGCTGGATGGCCTGGTGATCGAGGTGAAGGTGGACGGCACACTGAGCGAGGCGCTGCGCCAGGTGGATCGCTACATCTCGTTGTCGCAGGTGAGAGGCGTCCTCCTGGCCAGCACCCAGCGCTGGGCATCCCAGCCACTGACGGATCGCCCCGCATGGCAGGGAAAGCCGTTCCAGATGGTGCGACTGGGGAGGCAGTCCCTATGACCGCCAAGAGCTACGGTGCGGTGGAGTTCAACGGCCGTGACTGGCGAGTGACTTGCGAGCCGCAGGTCAGGGCCAGGATGAAGCGCGTCTTTGCCCGGGTTTCCCAGGCGGCCGGCGACCACGTGATGCTGCTGGGAAGCCCGGAGAACAGCCGGGAGCTGCTCTGGTTCCTAGAGCGCTACCCGATGGACATGGAGGAGGATGTCGAGCAGGCGCTGCGCCACCTGGCCACCAAGCATGTCGAGATGGAGAACAGCCTGGCCGAGTTGCTGGCCGGCCGCCTGCCGATTCCGCCATTCGACCTGGCCAAGCCGCCACGGGATTACCAGAGGTTCGCCGGCGCGCAGCTGGAGATCCGGGGAGGCCTGCTGGTCGCCGACGACCTGGGCCTGGGCAAAACGGTGACGGGCATCTGCCCAATGTCGGTACCGGGCAATCTGCCGGCGGTGGTGGTCTACCCGGCGGCCCTGCCCAATCACTGGCCAGAGAAGCTTGCGGAGTTCGCGCCCAACCTGCGCGTGCATCACATTCGGAAGGGACAGCCCTACCCGCTGGTGAAGCAGCCGCGCCAACGCGTCACGGACCTCTGGGACAGGCTGCCCGACGTGATTCTGGTCAGCTACCACAAGCTGCGGGGGTGGGCAGAATCGCTTGGCGAGATCGTCCAGTACGCCGTGTTTGAGGAGTGCCAGCAGCTGCGCAACCCTGACTCGGAAATCCATCGCGCCTGCTGCTTCCTGGCCAGCCGGGCGCGACTGCGCATGGGACTCACGGCGACCCCGATCTACAACTACGGCGCAGAGTTCTTCCATGTGGTGAACCCTCTGCTGCCGGACGCCCTGGGCGGATATGACGAGTTCCTTCGGGAGTGGTGCATCGCTTCGAATGGCGACAAGCCCAGGCTGAAGGACGCCGAGCTCTTCGGGGCCTACCTCCGGCGTGAGGGGATCATGCTGCGACGCACCAGGAAGGAGGTCGGCCGGGAGCTGCCGGCGCTGTCGAAGATCCCGCACGAGATCGAATCCGACACTGCGGTGCTGTCCAAGATCACCGGCGACGCCGTAGCTCTCGCGCGTACCATCCTGGCGGAGAACGAACGGCACCGCGGCGAGAAAATGCGCGCCGCCGGCGAGTTCGACCAGCTCGTGCGCCAGGCGACTGGCGTCGCGAAGGCACCGTATGTGGCTGAGTTCGTGCGCCTCCTCCTGGAGAGCGGTCAGCAGGTGCTGCTCTTCGGGTGGCACCGTGAGGTCTATGGGATATGGAGAGAGAAGCTGGCTCAGTTCAACCCGGTGATGTACACGGGAACCGAGTCCCCCCGCGAGAAACAAGCGTCGAAGGACGCCTTCATGTCGGGGGCCAGCAAGCTGATGCTCATCAGTCTCCGCGCTGGCGCCGGCATCGACGGCCTGCAGCACGTCTGCAGCACCGTGGTGTTCGGGGAGCTGGACTGGTCACCAGGTGTTCACGAGCAGTGCATCGGCCGTGTACACCGGGACGGCCAAGGCGAGCCCGTCATGGCGTACTTCCTGATCGCCGACGAGGGTAGCGACCCGATCGTCTCCGACGTGCTGGGCGTGAAGCGCGAGCAGATCGAAGGCGTTCGCAATCCCGGGGAGCACCTGGTGGAGCGCCGAGACATCGGGGAGAACCAGTTGCGGATGTTGGCCCAGAGATTCCTCAGGGAGCAGGGCCAGCAGGTACCTGTCGCAACCAAGCCCACGCCGATCGGCCAGCAGCTGTTCGAACTGACCTGATCAAGCTAGCGGCGCTTCCCTTGCTCAAAGCATCCAGGAACGCACCACACGCCTCGCTTTTTGCCTTTGCCTTTCTTGGCTGTCTTGGCCTTGCGCTTCCGGCCCTCCCCCTTCCGATAGAAGCCCGCCAGGGCTTCCTCCGGAGTGACGGCAAATTCCGCTGATACGCCGGGAATCTGGGGGCGCTTGATGCGCTCCATCACTTCGCGCTGCTTCTGCAGTTTCGACTTCATTGCTGGCTCCCTCCGTGGACGACCAGCCAAACCTACCCCACACCGACACAGACCGCCACCTGCCAGGTGGGGATGAAGGAGAGCACACAATGAAAATGGCTCGGGCCAGCGAACAGGACCTGCAAGTCGCCAACGAGGTGGCGCAGTTCATTGAGGATCTGCTCAAGGGCTACATGCCCGAGTGCATTTCAAAGGGTGAAGACGGGTACGAGTACTTCATGATCGAGGAGCCCGATGACTGTCAGCGGGCCCTGCGGAAGCTGCTGGAGATCGCGGATCGGGGCTCGCTGTTCAGGGTTACGTTCGGGATGTCGGTGCTACTCGGGGCTGACCGGCTCCTCGATCCCAACGACGATTGCTTGGCGCTCCACCCCCAGATCGCCAGTCTGCTCAACAATCTGGCGCCAACACCGTGATGGTCACGATCTACTGCCGCACCAGCGGCCAGCCAGTTTCTCTGTGCACGTGCCTCCGCTGTAGGCCGGCGCTGAATCCCCAACACCAGTAACCCACTCCACATCAATCAACTCTGCGCACCGCGCCGGAGGGACACACCATGCGCCGAATCTACCTGGCAGGCCCGATGACTGGGCTCCCCGAGCTGAATTTCCCCGCCTTCCACGCAGAGGCTGCACGCTTGCGCGCCCTTGGCTTCGACGTGGTCAACCCGGCCGAGATCAACCCCGAACCGAACGCCTGCTGGCGCGCCTGCATGAAGGCTGACATCCGGGAGCTCGTGACCTGCGACACCATCGCCCTGCTGCCGAACTGGAGCAAATCGCGCGGCGCAAAGCTCGAGCACCACATCGCCTGCGAACTCGGAATCATCCGCGTCAACGCTGAAGACATCCGGGAACGTGCCCGGGAGGCGGTACCTGCATGAGCGCTTTCCGCGTAGGGGGCTTGGCGCTGACTCTGGTCGAGGATGTGATCCCTACAGGGTCAGTCGTGACCCTGGCAAAACGCATCGAGACTGGTGATCGGGTCGACCGTGACTTCATCGCCCCGAGCCCGGGCTGGTTCGTGATCCACGAAACGCTGGTCAAGCCCATTGCGTACGCGGACCCCGAGCTGATGCCACTTCGGGGTGACGCTCAGCCGGAGCAGCAGAAGGAGATGCACGATGCGTGAGCTACCAGCGTTATTCAAAGGCCAGATGGTCCGCGGACTCCTCGATGACAGCAAAGGCGTTACGCGTCGCGTGATGGGGCCTCCGCCAGTTCTTGAGGAACGGTTCTGGAGGTTCGGCGGCGCCGGCTGGCCCGATCGCATCACCTCCGTCACTCCGGTGGCAGGCCACACCCTGGCGGAGGCCTGCCCCTACGGACGGCCCGGCGATCGCTTGTGGGTGCGCGAAGCCTGGGCGGCAGACGCGCAGCTTGATTCGATCGCACCGCGAGACCTGAGCCAGGGTGAACCGATCTTCTATCCAGCTGATGGCGTGGTACGGCAGGCCGGGTGCGCCATGATCAATCGGGGGAGGCTACGCCCCTCGATCCACATGCCGCGCTGGGTCTCACGCATCTTGCTGGAGGTAACCGCCGTACGCGTGGAGCGCCTGCAAGACATCACCGAAGCACAGGCCATAGCCGAAGGCATTCTCCGCGATGGCGAGGGCTGGAGAGGCTACGAGGGTGGCCCCTGGTTAGCCTGCCCCATCGCAGCATTCCGCAGTCTGTGGGAACACATCAACGGTGCTGGCAGCTGGGACGCCAACCCTTGGGTCTGGGTCGTCGAGTTTCGCCGGGTGACGCCATGAGCGGCCTGATGAAGTCCGCCTTCCAGATCCGCACCGACGCCCTGTGCCCTCCCCCGCGCACCCGGTACCGCAACCGCTTCACCAGACGTTTCTACCTGCTCATCGCCGACGACGGAGCCCAGTGCGAGCTGCAGGGCATAGACCGACGATCCACCTACGCCAGCCGCGACGCGCTGGCCAACCATGAGATATGGGAGCGGATTCCATGAGTGAAATCACCCGCGGCATCATGGAGATGCCCTACGAAATGGCCATGCAGTCAGAGGTATCCCGCCTCCAGTTCTGGAACTGCGCTCGGGAAATCTGGCAGAAAATCCAGGCCACCATCCCTCCAGCTGCGCAGGTGCATGTGGAGCAGCCGGAGGTGGTTGGCGTCCGTTATCAAGCCCATGGCGCGGGCTGGGAGTTGATGGATGAAAGCCCGTTTGCGGATGGACGACAGAACTGGAAGCAAGGCGGCGAAGAGCTTCAAGCTCTGATGACCGTCGCCCAGCACGAGCGCATCGTGGCAGCGCTGAGCGCCAACAATCAGCGCGTGGTCCCGCTTGAGCCGCTTCTGGCAAAGCGGCATCCGCTGGAGAGCCAAGAAGCATTCGAGGCCTGGTTTGCACAGTCTGGTTTGACCAAGTTCAAGGACACTGCCCTTGCTGGATGGCAAGCACGCGCCGCACTCTCCGCCCCGCCTGCTGCTGGGGTGCCGCTCGATGATCCACGCGGCGAGTTCCGAGGATGGTTTGAGGGCTGGGTGCTGGAGAACGAACACCCGGGGTATGGCTGGCTCGGCGAAGGCTCGCTCGACCAGGGGGATACCCCGAACAGCTACGCAGATCAGTACGTCCACGGCGCCTGGGTGATGGCGATGCACCTGTCCGTGGAGATCAAGCGGGCGCAGTTCCACAGCCACCTCCATCTGCAGCGCGCCAAGCTCGCAGAGTCTGCCACCCCCACCCCACCTGCTGCTGGGGTGCCGGAGGATTGTGTTGAGCCGTATGGATGGGTTGCGGCCGGCCGCTTCTTCCTCGACCGGGATCAAGCGGTCGAGGCGGCGGAGAAGACTCCCTGCGTCGAGGTCTACTCTCGCCCCCAAATGCTCGCCACGTCCCCCACCCCGCCTGCATCCGAACCGTGGCGCTGCCAACACTGCAACAGCGAGACCGCCCAGGCTTGCCGAGACGGCGGGTGCTTCGGCGTTGACGCAGAGCCTGCATCCGAACAGCAGCAGGCATGGCCGAAGGACCAGGATGTCGGCCGCTTCGGCGATATGAGCCAGTCAGCACACCTCCGCGTCGGGCTCGATGCTGACAATGACGTCTATGTCAGCGTCTACGACGAGGACGGAGGAGCGGCCGTAGAGTTCTGCGTTCCAGGCAGCGGCGGCGGGAGGTCAGGAGAGACCCGCAGAGCTCTGATTGCCCTGATGGTCGCCATGGCCAAGGACAACGAGTCCGCGCCGGACCGAGACTGGTGGGCGAATCGTGGCGGCCCGGCATCGACGAGCCAGGGCGACGACCCGCACCTGGCAGGTGTAAACCAGGGGGTAACTGAGGCGGGGAATGGGGGTGATGTGTGAATGAATTGCTCAAGCCGTGCCATTGCGGACACGACGGCAAGCTGATGGGCATGTGCCACAAAGAAGGCTTTCTAAGCCTGACCTGCCCGATCTGCAACCGCACAGTAGAGGCCTTATCCACAACAGGACTCATCGCTGAATGGCAGAAGCCAACATCCACCCCGCCCCAGGAGAACGACCGATGAGCGATGTGAAAAAAGCCGAACTGCGGCGTGCTGCTGAAGCCGCTCCAAAAGGTGAGTGGACATTTGATTGCGCTGTTCCAGATCGGCACTTTTGCGCCCAGGTATGGGATTCGGAAGGCAAGGACTTGGCTGTTCTTGCCGCAACAGAGGCGGGAAGTTACGCAGCTCAGCACATCGCTGCAGCCAACCCATCCGCCGTCCTGTCCCTTCTCGACGACTACGACGCCCTGCTTGCCAAGTTCGATCAAGCATGGAAGTCCGCCAGCAGTGAGTCGCACGCCTGGGCGCGAGAGTATGAGGCGCGCATGCTGGTCATGGCAGAGCGCGACCAGCTCCGCGCCGAGCTCGCCGCGATCAGGGGGCAGGAGGCCGAGGACAGCGAAACGGTCCGGCGCATCTGTGATCTGTTCGGCATCGGATCAAAGGCGCGCACTCAGGCTGCGATCATGGTCTGCGTGGAGAATACCCACAAGTTCGCCGAGATGCTGGACGCAATCGAGGCGGAGTTTTTCATGGTGCCTGGCGAGATCGACCCTGACTACCCGGACGACCAGCCCTACGATTGCCTAGTGAATCGCTGGGCCAGCACGAAGGCGCAGTACGTCGAGCAGTTCCGGGATGCACTCCGCGCCCTCCCACCCCAGCAGCCCGACGCGGTCAGCGTGCCGAGGGAGTTGCTGGAACGCCTAACCTGGCCCGTTCTCACCGGAAGCGACTGGCAGACTTTCATAGAGGCGCAGAAGGAACTCCGCGCCCTCCTCTCCACCCGCCAGGCTGAGGAGGGGGAGTGATGGATACCACGAAGCAGATCGCTGTGGACGAATACGCAACGGCACGAATGGCAAGGCGCGCCATTCTTGCTGAAGTGGTTGCGTCAGCGGCACGGCATGCCGGTCAATCACTCTTCAGCACAAACGATAGAAGCTCGCGCAAGAAAGACCGCAAGGCCCGCATGCGCGAACTCCAGCGCAAAGCCTTCCTCGGCAAGTAACCCCCTACCCCACCACAGCCTGCCGGCATATCCGGCGGGGAGGATCTCCTATGCACAAAATCTACGTGTGCGGGCCGCTGAGCGGGCTGCCCAACGAACAGCGTCCGGCCCTCACCGAGGAAGCGGAAAGGCTGGCAGGCCTCGGCTACCAGCCTTTCGACCCCAACGACCTCTGCATCGATCGCATCAGCGCGGGTCTTCGCTTCCGCGGGCGCTTCCAGGCCTTGTCGGACTGCGACACCCTGGCGCTGTTGCAGGGATGGTCCGAGTGCGCCCTGGCGTTACTCGAGCGCGCCAACGCCATCCGTCTCGGGTTGCGAGTCATCGCGGCCAAGGCCATCACCGAGCCCTACCAGGAATCGCTCGAATCGGGTGCAGCATGAGCCGCACCCTGGGAGAGATCGTCGAGGCCTGCCGGGCGGGCGAGCGGCCTGAGTACGACGACCTGCGCCTGGCCGTGTGCTGCCTGGACATCATGGGCACGTTCGACCGCCAGGCCATGGACAAGCTCGCCGAGGCCGAGCGGGAAGCGAAGCGGCCGTTCATGCTGACCAGCGCCGTGTGGCAGCAGGAAGAGCGCCACAGCAGGTTGAAACGGATGCTCGCCAAGACGCCGTGCGAGGTACTTGGCGCCAGCTACAACCCGGATGACCCGGAGGTGCAGAAGCGCCGGGCGGCAAGCGCTCGCATCCTGCAGGCGGCGCTGGAAGGGAAGCTCCCCACCCAGCGCGGCACGGCCGCCAAGGGGGCTCAGGATGCGTGAGCATTTCTGGCACCACCTGATCCTGGTCCTCTTCATGGCCGCCATCTTCAGCTTCTGGCTGATGGTGAAGGGTCAATGCGAGGACTTCGGCGGGACCCTGGTCCGCGGCTTCGGCACCTGGGAGTGCATCATCCCTCGCCGCTAACCCCACTCATCACCCGCCGGCGGCGCCGGCCGGGAGGGCTTATGTCTGCTCACAACCTCAACCCAGTTCCGGCCTCTGCCGACCAGGACGTCGACAAGGTCTTGGAGAGCAAGCTCGCCGAGCTGGTCGGCACCACCGCGAAAGCCCTGGCCCGCAAGCGCGAGAAGGGCGTCATTCCCGTCGGCGTCTGGCAGAAGGTCGATGGCCGGATCATGTACAGCAAAAGGAGATATGACGAATGGCTCGAAAGCCTGTGGCGCTCCCCGAGGGCGTCGAGATCGTCGGCAGCACCATCCGAATCCGATTCACCTGGGGAACCCGTCGCTGCGAAACGCTCGATCTCCCCGCGACGGCCACGGGGATCGCCGCGGCCTCAAATCTTCGTTCTCGTGTAAAGCAGCTCATCAAGCTGAATGGGATGACCGACGAGAAGTACCTGGAGTTCTTCCCCAAGACCAGCTACCTGCTGCCGAAGTTGGTGCCGCTGTTTGGCGAGTACGCCCAGACCTGGCTCAACAGCCTGGACATCGTCGACAGCACCCGTCGCAACTACCGCAGCACGCTCAACAACTACTGGATGCCGCACCTGGGAGGAACACGCATCGACGAGATTTCGGCCACGGACATACGCAACATCGTGGCCAAGACGAAGTGGAGGTCACCAGGGGTTCGCCGGGCGGCGCGCGACATCCTGGCGAGTGTGTTCGAGACAGCCATGATCGACGGGCTGCTGAAGGTCAACCCCGTCAAGGCCATCAAGCGCCAGCGCCTGCAGCAGAGGATCGTCGACCCGCTGACGCGCGAAGAGGCCGAGCGACTGGTCAGCCACCTCTACGAGACCCTGGTGGGATCGCTGAGGATCTACGCTGCCTATTTCGAGTTCGCGTTGTTCACGGGGATGCGCCCGGGGGAGATCATGGGCTTGAGGTGGGATGAGGTAGACGAGGTGGCCGGCACGGTGCACGTGTGCCGCCTGGTGGTGGACGGGGAGATTGTCGTGAGGGTCAAGACGAAGAAGAACCGCTTCGTCCTGCTGAACGATCGGGCGCGCAATGCGCTTCGGGAGGCGGCGGTGCTGACCAGGCATCGCAGCCGGCATGTCTTCGCACCGACGGTGATGAATGGCGATTCCGACTGGATCAGGTCGGAGAGCACGCCGAAGGAGTATTTCCTACCGGCGCTGGCGGCGCTGGGAATACGCCGGCGGCGGCAGTACGACTGCCGGCATACCTACGCCACGATGTGCATCATGTCGGGCATGAACGTGGCTTTCATTGCTAACCAGCTTGGCCACAGTGTACAAATGCTGCTCACCACGTACGCCAAGTGGATCAACTCCGGCATGGACGTGGCTGAAATGCAGAAGCTCAATGCGCAGCCGATTGGTACAGAATTGGTACGAGCAATTTAGCGAAAACCCTGCAAGCCCCGCAGTATCTGGCACAGGTTGGCAGACTGCGACATTTCCTTATAAGATCGCGCCTCCCCCTATTTCGTCGCCCCGTGCGGCTTAGCCCGCCGGTCCCTCCGCTTTTCCCTGAAAAAACCGACCAGGACCCGCGGCCAGAGGCAATAAAAAGGTAGTCAGCAATGAGCGCAAGGCATTTTCTCTCCCTGATGGATTGCACCCCCCAGGAGCTGAGCAGCCTGATCCGTCGAGCCATCGAGCTGAAGGACCTGCGTCACCGAGGCGTACCCTACGAGCCCCTGAAAAGCCGCGTGCTGGGCATGATCTTCGAGAAGGCCTCCACCCGTACCCGCCTCTCCTTCGAGGCCGGGATGATCCAGCTCGGCGGCCAGGCGATCTTCCTCTCGCCCCGCGACACCCAACTGGGCCGTGGCGAGCCGATCAGCGATTGCGCCATCGTCATGTCGCGCATGCTCGATGCGGTGATGATCCGTACCTTCGCCCACAGCAAGCTGGTGGAGTTCGCCGAGAATTCCCGCGTGCCGGTGATCAACGGTCTCTCCGACGACCTGCACCCCTGCCAGCTGCTGGCCGATATGCAGACCTTCCAGGAACACCGCGGCGCCATCCAGGGCAAGACCGTGGCCTGGATCGGCGACGGCAACAACATGTGCAACACCTATATAGAAGCGGCGATCCAGTTCGACTTCCGCCTCAACGTCGCCTGCCCGGAAGGCTTCGAGCCCAACCCGGCGTTCCTCGCCCAGGCCGGCGACCGCGTGCAGGTACTGCGTGACCCGCGCGAAGCGGTACGTGGCGCCCACCTGGTAAGCACCGACGTGTGGACTTCCATGGGCCAGGAAGAAGAGACCGCGCGGCGCCTGGCGCTGTTCAAGCCCTACCAGGTGAACCAGGCGCTGCTTGCGCTGGCCGATGAAGCGGTTATCTTCATGCACTGCCTGCCGGCGCACCGGGGCGAGGAAATCAGCATGGACCTGCTCGACGACCCCCGTTCCGTGGCCTGGGACCAGGCAGAAAACCGCCTGCATGCGCAAAAGGCGCTGCTGGAATTCCTCGTCGAACACGCGTCCCGAGCATGAGCCACGAACTGCTTCTAAACCTGCGCAACCTGAGCTGCGGCTACCAGGACCAGCGCGTCGTACAGAACCTCAACCTGCACCTCAACGCCGGCGACATCGGTTGCCTGCTGGGGCCGTCGGGTTGCGGCAAGACCACCACCCTGCGCGCCATCGCCGGTTTCGAGCCGGTGTTCGAAGGCGAAATCGAGCTGGCGGGCGAAGTGATCTCCAAGGCCGGCTTCACCCTGGCCCCGGAAAAACGCCGCATCGGCATGGTGTTCCAGGACTACGCGCTGTTCCCCCACCTCACCGTGGAAGAGAACGTCGCCTTCGGCATCCGCAAGCACCCCGAGCGTGAGCGCATCACCGGTGAGCTGCTGGAGCTGGTCAAGCTCGGCCAACTGGCCAAGCGCTACCCCAACGAACTCTCCGGCGGCCAGCAGCAACGCGTCTCCCTGGCCCGCGCCCTGGCCCCCGAGCCGGCGCTGCTGCTGCTCGACGAGCCCTTCTCCAACCTCGATGGCGAGCTGCGCCGTCGCCTCAGCCTCGAGGTGCGCGACATCCTCAAGGCCCGTGGCACCAGCGCCGTGCTGGTCACCCACGACCAGGAAGAAGCCTTTGCGGTAAGCGACCAGGTCGGCGTGTTCAACAACGGCAACCTGGAGCAGTGGGACACCCCCTACAACCTCTACCACGAGCCGGCGACCCCCTTCGTCGCCAGCTTCGTCGGCCAGGGCTACTTCATCCGTGGCCAGCAGGTGTGCCCGGACACGGTGCAGACCGAGCTCGGCGTGATCCGTGGCAACCGCGCCTACGCCTGGCCGGAAGGCAGTGCGGTGGACGTGCTGCTGCGCCCCGACGACATCGTCCCGGCGCCCGAGGGTGAGCTCAAGGCCCTGGTGACCGGCAAGACCTTCCTCGGTGCCGCCACCCTGTACCGCCTGCAACTGCCCACCGGCACCCAGCTGGAAGCCATCTTCCCCAGCCACGCCGACCACCAGCCCGGCCAGCACGTGGGCATCCGCGTGGCCGCCGATCACCTGGTGGTGTTCCCCGCCCATGGCAGCGTCGCCACTCAGGCCGCGATGCAGGACGAGGGCGTGCGCCGCTACAGCACCGCGAGCTGATCGCGGCCGCTGTGCTTGGCCTCGTACAGCGCCATATCGACCCGTAGCAGGCTCTCCTCCCAGGATTCGCCGGGCCGATAGGCGCTGACCCCCAGGGACAGCGTCAGCTTCAACCCCGGGCATTCGTCCCAGTGCGCCGCACGCACCTTGGCCTGCAAGCGCTCCAGCATCACCTCGGCCCCCGCCTCGTTGGTGCGCGAGAGCACCAGCAGGAACTCCTCGCCCCCCAGCCGCGCGACGAAGTCCACATCCCGCACCGACTCCTGCAGCATCTTCGACAGCTGGCGCAGCACCGCGTCGCCACAGCCGTGGCCATAGCGATCGTTGACGTTCTTGAAGTAGTCCAGGTCCACCAGGCACAACACGAAGCCGTAGTCGCCACGATCGGCCAGGGCTTTCTGCTGGGCGAGGATCTCCTTGGTGAAGCGACGGTTGTAGAGGCCCGTGAGCTCGTCGGTGATGGCCAGCTTCTGGATGCTCTCCAGGGCCAGGCGCAAGTCGTTGTTGCGCTGCATCAGGCTGCGCCGCAAGCCGTTCATCTCCAGGGAGAGCAGGCCAACGCCGGTCAGCAGCACGAAGAACTCCACCGCCTGGATCGCCTCGCTGTGCAGGTCCAGCTCCCGGCCCGAGGCGACCAGCGAGCTGATCAGCAACGCGTAACACACGGCGGTCAGCAGGATCACCAGCAGGAAGCCGCGCAACAGCAGGCGGAAGGTGCCGAACATCAGCACCAGCAGCACCGTCATCAGGAACAGCAGGCGCAGCTCGCCGGCATGGTAGGCGGTGGCGAAGATCACGCAGATGGCCCAGCCCATCAGCGGCAGCGTCAGGCTGGGGTCGTGAAAGCGCAGGTTGAGGTTACTGCGCACCAGCCCGAGGAAGGCCAGGCAACTGAACCCCACCAGGCCCGTGAGCAGCAGCATGCCGCCCAGTTCCAGGCCCAGGTAGCCGGCGGCATAGGCCGACCAGCACAACAGCAGGTACAGCAGCGATGCACCGCTGGCCAGCAAGATCCTTCGCAGGCGCAGCAGCTGATGTCGGGAGGGCTGCATGGGCTCCCCTTCTATAACGATGAATGGCCGGGAGTATAGACAGGCGTCAGCAACTCGCCGCCAGAACTCAGGGCACCGTCACGCCGTAGCTGCGCATCAGCGCTTCCAGGCGGCCCGAGGCGCGGTAGCGCTGCAGCCCGGCCTCGAACAGCGCGTTATAGCGGGCGCTGGTCTCGATGGCCGGCGAGAAGGCCAGGTAGATGGGCACGTCCGGGGCGCGGCAGCCCGCCGACTGCAGGCGGTCCTGCTGGCGGGTGCGGGCCAGCAGGTTCTCCATCACCCAGCTGTTCTCCACCGTGGCGTCGAGGCGGTCGAAGCGCACCTTCTCCACGTTCATCTCCAGCGCCTGCTCGCCGGAAACCACCTGCACCCGGTCACCCTTGGCGCGGTGCATGCGGATGTAGGCGTCGATTTCCTGGCCATAGCTGTAGCTGTTGATGGTGCCCAGGCGCACCTGCGCCAGCGATTCCAGCCCCTGGTAGCGCCAGGGCGCGCCCTGGGCGACGTAGAAGCACATGCGCGAGATGCCCGGCGCAGTGGGCGTGTAGAGGAAGTCAGGGGCATCCTGGATGCCGGCGCCTATCACCGCGTTGAGCTTGCCGGTGCGCGCGTCGCTGATGGCCCGCGCCCAGTTGATCACCCGGTACTCAACCTGGATGCCGGCCTCGGCAAAGATATCCCGCGCTAGCTCGACGAAGATGCCGGGCTTGGCCGACTCGGGCGCGCAATTGATGGGGCACCAGATATCCCCGGCAATGACCAGGGTCTCGGCCCGCACGGGGCCGATGGCGAGAAGGGCGAACAGGCCGAGAACCAGCCTGCGCCATGGTCGATGAACACGTGCATCCCTGACAGCCACGTCGAACTCCCTGTGTTGCTTACAGCTCCAGTGTGCAGCTTACGCCTCGGAGGCCTCGCTGCGTACCCGCTGGACGGCATCCAGCCATCCGTCGTAAAGCTTGGTCCGATGCGCAGTCGCCATGTGCGGGGTGAAGCGCTGCTGGCGGTGCCAGTGCCGGGCGATCTCGTCGAGGTCGCGGTACAGCCCCGCCTTCAGGCCCGCCAGGTAGGCCGCGCCCAGGGCCGTGGTTTCGGTCACCTCGGGGCGTTCCACCGCCACGCCGAGGATATCGGCGAGGAACTGCATCACCCAGTTGTTCTCCACCATGCCGCCGTCCACCCGCAGCGCGCTGGGTGCGGCAGCGCCGTCCTGGCTCATGGCCTCCAGCAGGTCGCGGGTCTGGTAGCAGACCGATTGCAGGCCGGCGGTGACGATCTCCTTGATCCCGGTGTCGCGGGTCAGGCCGAAGATGGCGCCACGGGCGCGCGGATCCCAGTAGGGGGCACCCAGGCCGGTGAAGGCCGGTACCAGGTACACGCCGCAGGCATCGCCGGTCTGCTCGGCCAGGGCCTCGGTGTCGCGGGCATGGCTGATCAGCTTGATGCCGTCACGCAACCACTGCACCGCTGCGCCGGCGACGAAGATGCTGCCTTCCACCGCGTAGGTGACCTTGCCGTCCAGGCGATAGCCAACGGTGGTGAGCAGGCGGTTGCGCGAGGTCACGGGCGTCTCGCCGGTGTTCTGGATCAGGAAGCAGCCGGTGCCGTAAGTGCTCTTGACCATGCCCGGCTGGAAGCAGGCCTGGCCGATCAGCGCGGCCTGCTGGTCACCGGCCATGCCCAGCACCGGGATGGCCGCGCCCAGCAGCGGCGCCTCGGTGGTGCCGAAGTCGGCGGCGCTGTCGAGCACCTCCGGCAGCAGGCTGGCGGGGATCTCGAACAGCTTGAGCAGCTCCTCGTCCCACTGCTGGGTGTGGATGTTGAAGAGCATGGTCCGCGAGGCGTTGGTGGCATCGGTGCGGTGCGCCTTGCCGCCGGTCAGGCGCCAGAGCAGGAAGCAGTCCACGGTGCCGAAGCGCAGCTCGCCCTGTTCCGCGCGGGCGCGGGCGCCCGGTACGTTCTCGAGAATCCAGCGCAGCTTGGTGGCGGAGAAATAGGGGTCGATCAGCAGGCCGGTGCGACGGGCGACTTCGTCTTCGTGGCCGGCCTCCTTCATGGTCGAGCAGTAGTCGGCGGTGCGGCGGTCCTGCCAGACGATGGCCGGGTGGATCGGCGTGCCGGTGGCGGCGTCCCACACCAGGGTGGTCTCGCGCTGGTTGGTGATGCCGATGGCCGCGATATCCGCAGCCGGCATGCCGCTCTTCTGGATCGCCTCGCGGCAGACCTTGAGGGTGGTCAGCCAGATTTCCTCACCGTCGTGCTCGACCCAGCCGTCCTTGGGGAAGTACTGCTTGAACTCCTGCTGGGCGCGGGCCACGGGCAGACCCTGGGCGCTGAAGACGATGGCGCGACTGCTGGTCGTGCCCTGATCGATGGCAAGTAGGTACTGGGCCATATGCAGGCTTCCTTGTTGTTATGGGGGCGTCACTCGCGGCCGATCGCCGCGAACTGCGCCTGGGTGTGCTGGGCCAGGGTGTCCGCACTCAGTTCCACTTCCAGGCCGCGCCGCCCGGCGCTGACGTGGATGCTCGGGTGCGCCCGGGCCGATTCGTCGATGAAGGTGCGCAGGCGCTTCTTCTGCCCCAGCGGGCTGATGCCGCCCACCAGGTAGCCAGTGGCGCGCTGGGCCGCATCCGCCGCCGCCATGTCCACCTTCTTGGCCCCGGCCGCATGGGCCAGCGCCTTGAGGTCGAGGGTGCCAGCCACCGGCACCACGGCCACCAGCAGCTCACCCTTCTCGGTGGCCGCCAGCAGCGTCTTGAACACCCGCGCCGGGTCCAGGCCAAGCTTCTCCGCCGCTTCCAGGCCATAGGAAGGCGCCTTGGGATCGTGGGTGTAGCTGAGCACCTTGTGCTCGGCCTTGGCTTTCTTCAGCAGATCGATGGCAGGGGTCATGTTCGATTGTGAAAACAGGAGGGCGAATTGGGCGTACCTTAGCTGAAAAGTCGCCGTTCGGCAGCACGTCGCTATAATGCGCGACAAAAATCCGGAAGCCGTTCCCATGACCTTGGCTCCTCGCCAGCAGGAAATCCTCGACCTCGCCCGCGACCGTGGCTACGTCAGCATCGACGAGCTGGCCCAGGCCTTCGCCGTGACCCCGCAAACCATCCGCCGCGACATCAACCAGCTGGCCGAACAGGGCCTGCTGCGGCGCACCCACGGTGGCGCCGCCAGCGAGTCGTCGAGCATCCAGAACACCGCCTACGCCATGCGCGCCGGGCAGATGCGCGACGAGAAGCAGCGCATCGCCGAAACCGTGGCGGCGCTGATCCCCGACCACGCCTCGCTGTTCATCAACATCGGCACCACCACCGAAGCCATCGCCCGCGAACTCATGGGCCACAAGGGCCTGAAGGTCATCACCAACAACCTGCACGTGGCCGCGCAACTGGCCGACCGCGCGGATTTCGAGGTGCTGGTGGCCGGCGGCACGGTGCGCAGCGACGGCGGCATCGTCGGTCCCTCGGCGGTGGACTTCATCCAGCAATTCAAGGTGGACTACGCCATCGTCGGCATCAGTGGCATCGACGATGACGGCAGCCTGCTGGACTTCGACTACCAGGAAGTCCGCGTCTCCCAGGCCATCATCGACAACGCCCGCCAGGTGCTGCTCGCCGCCGACTCCAGCAAGTTCGGCCGCAACGCCGTGGTGCGCCTGGGCTCCATCGCCCTGGTGGACCGCGTGATCACCGACCACGCGCCCTCCCCCGCCCTGGCCCGCCTGATGGCCGAGCACAAGGTCCACCTCGACCTGGTCTGAGCCGCGCCAGCACGCCCCTCCTTTCGTCGCCCACCCGCTCGCAGCCGCGCATGCGGGCTGGCGGTTTCATGCGTATTCGACTAGCATTTTTCGGAAACGAACATTCAAAGTTCACTTTCGACTTACGGTGCCGCCTGCATGAACCCTCCGATGAGCCGCCAATCGCCCATTTCCGAAGTCTATGACCTGGCCGTCGTCGGTGGCGGCATCAATGGCGTGGGCATCGCCGCCGATGCGGCCGGGCGTGGGCTGTCGGTTTTCCTTTGCGAAAAGGACGACCTCGCCCAGCACACCTCCTCCGCCAGCAGCAAGCTGATCCATGGTGGCCTGCGCTACCTCGAGCACTACGAGTTCCGCCTGGTGCGCGAAGCCCTGGCCGAGCGCGAAGTGCTGCTGGCCAAGGCCCCGCACATCGTCCGCCCCATGCGCTTCGTCCTGCCCCACCGCCCGCACCTGCGCCCGGCCTGGATGATCCGCGCCGGCCTGTTCCTCTATGACCACCTCGGCAAGCGCGAGAAGCTGCCGGGCTCCCGTGGCCTGAAGTTCGGCGCCGGCAGCCCGCTGAAGGCGGATATCGCCCGCGGCTTCGAATACTCCGACTGCTGGGTCGACGACGCCCGCCTGGTGGTGCTCAACGCCATGGCCGCCCGCGAGAACGGCGCGCACATCCACACCCGCACCCGCTGTGTCAGCGCCCGCCGCAGCAAGGGCCTGTGGCACATCCACCTGGAACGCGCCGACGGCACCCTGCTGTCGATCCGCGCCCGCGCCCTGGTCAACGCCGCCGGCCCCTGGGTGGCGAAGTTCATCAAGGACGACCTCAAGCAGAAGTCGCCCTACGGCATCCGCCTGATCCAGGGCAGCCACATCATCGTGCCCAGGCTGCACGACGGCGAGCACGCCTACATCCTGCAGAACGAGGACCGCCGCATCGTCTTCGCCATCCCCTACCTGGAACGCTTCACCCTGATCGGCACCACCGACCGCGAATACCAGGGCGACCCGGCCAAGGTGGCGATCAGTGCCGAGGAAACCACCTACCTGCTGGACGTGGTCAACCGCCACTTCAAGCAGCAGATCAGCGAGAAGGACATCCTGCGCACCTATTCCGGCGTGCGCCCGCTGTGCGATGACGAGTCCGACGACCCTTCGGCCGTCACCCGCGACTACACCCTGTCGCTGGAAGCCCACCCGGGCGAAGCGCCGCTGCTCTCGGTGTTCGGCGGCAAGCTCACCACCTACCGCAAGCTCGCCGAGTCCACCCTGGCCCAGCTGGCGCCGTTCTTCCCCAACGCCAAGCCGAGCTGGACCGCCAGCCAGCCGCTGCCCGGTGGCGAGCAGATGAGCAGCCAGGCCGAGCTGGCCGAAGCCCTCTGCGCCCGCTTCGGCTGGCTGCCCGACAGCCTGGCGCGGCGCTGGGCCGGCACCTATGGCAGCCGTACCTGGAAGATGCTGGAAGGCGTGCAGAACCTCACCGACCTGGGCGATCACCTGGGCAGTGGCCTGTACGCTCGTGAAGTGGATTACCTGTGCCGCGAAGAATGGGCCACCGGCCTGGACGACATCCTTTGGCGCCGCACCAAGCTCGGCCTGTTCATGACCCCCGGCCAGCAGGAACGCCTCGCCCAATACCTGCTCAACCGCCCCAAGGCCGACGCCGCCTGATCCTGAAGGCCAGCCACACCATCACGCCGTAGGGTGGGCCGGGCGGCGTTCCGCTTCAGCCCAGCAACAACGACGCGATAAACGGACCCGGGAAGAAATGGTCATTCCGCAGGTAGCCCGGGCTTCAGCCCGGGGAGCCTGGCACGAAATGGGAGATGACCGTGGGACGCCTATTGGTGGGCTGAAGCCCACCCTACTCCCCCCTCCAGCGATGAGCTCACAGCTGCGCCACGTGCCCATCCACCTGCCGATGGGCCAACAGGTGCGGCAGCACTGCCGCCAGCAGGGGCTCCTTGAAGGCCTCCTGGAAGCGATGGGCCAGCCCCGGGATCAGCTTCAATTCCGAACCCTTGATATGCGCCGCCACGTGCACGCCATGCATCACTGGCAGCAGCGGGTCGGCGGTGCCGTGCACCACCAGGGTCGGCACGCTCAGGCGGTTGAGCATCTCCACGCGGCTCGGTTCGGCGAGTATCGCCAGCATCTGCCGCTGCACGCCCTCGGGGTTGAAGGCACGGTCATAGGCCCGCGCGGCCTGCTCCAGCAACTGCGTGCGATCGTCCGCCACATCCGGGCTGCCCAGGGCGGCCAGCAGGTCGGCCTGCTGCTCCAGCGCCACCTCGCGGCTCGGCGCCTCACGACGGGCCAGCAGGGCGATCAGCGCATGGCTCGGCGCCGGTAGCCCCTGGGCGCCGGAGCTGGTCATCACCAGGGTCAGGCTCAGCACCCGCTCCGGGGCGATATCGGCCACATGCTGGGCGATCATCCCGCCCATGCTCGCGCCCAGCACATGGGCCTGGCGGATATGCAGGGCGTCCATCAGGCTCAGCGTGTCACCGGCCATGTCACGCAGGCTGTAAGGCGCCTGCACGGGGAAGCCCAGGCGGTAGCGCAACGCTTCGTAGGTCAGGTTGGCGGCCGGCTCCGGGTGGCTCCAGGCAGACAGGCCGACGTCGCGATTGTCATAGCGGATCACCCGGAAACCCTGCTCGCAAAGGGCCGCCACCACCTCGTCGGGCCAATGGATGAGCTGGCCGCCCAGCCCCATGATCAGCAGCAGCGCCGGGTCCTTTTCATCGCCGATGCTCTGGTAGGCCAGCCGCACTTCGCCCAGGTGCACGGTCTCCGTCGGTACCTGCGTATCGCAGCGCGCGGAGGCAAAAGCGGGCAGGCCGCAGAGCAAGGCGGCGAGAAAAATGAAAAGACGCATGATGAAAATCCAGAACGCAAAACCCCAGTGAAACGCGATTCTGATGAATCTCTTTCGTGCGCACTGCCACAGAACCGTGACAGTTTCATGAAGGGCGCCCAACGGTCGTTGCGGGCCTCTGCAATGGCCTTCCCAGAAGCCTTGTAGCGCTTCCGTTACGGCGTAACGGCAACGCTACAGGCGCTGCAGGCCCGGGCTGACGGGAGTCAGACTGCAGCGGGCGCGGCCGGGTTCGCCCTGTTGTAGCGAAATCCCTACAGCCGCTTCGCCGCATCCCACCCCGAATATCTCCAACCCGTTGATAACCCTGTATTTATTGCCCCTGGCACCGCCCTTGCTATCCCTTGTTCCAGGACCATGACCGAGGATTTCCCATGTTCAGCAAGCACGACCAGATCCAGGGCTACGACGACGAACTCTTCAGTGCGATGCAGGAAGAAGAACAGCGCCAGGAAGACCACATCGAGCTGATCGCCTCCGAGAACTACACCAGCCAGCGGGTGATGGAAGCCCAGGGCAGCGGCCTGACCAACAAGTACGCCGAGGGCTACCCGGGCAAGCGCTACTACGGTGGCTGTGAATACGTCGACAAGGTCGAGCAATTGGCCATCGACCGCGCCAAGGAGCTGTTCGGCGCCGACTACGCCAACGTCCAGCCGCACTCCGGCTCCTCCGCCAACTCCGCCGTCTACCTGGCCCTGCTCAATGCCGGCGACACCATCCTCGGCATGAGCCTGGCCCACGGTGGCCACCTCACCCACGGCGCCAAGGTGTCGTCTTCCGGCAAGCTGTACAACGCCGTACAGTACGGCCTCGACACCCGCACCGGGCTGATCGACTACGACGAGGTCGAACGCCTGGCCGTGGAGCACAAGCCGAAGATGATCGTCGCCGGCTTCTCCGCCTATTCGAAGACCCTCGACTTCCCGCGCTTCCGCGCCATCGCCGACAAGGTCGGGGCGCTGCTGTTCGTCGACATGGCCCACGTCGCCGGCCTGGTCGCTGCCGGTCTGTACCCCAGCCCGCTGCCCTACGCCGACGTGGTCACCACCACCACCCACAAGACCCTGCGCGGCCCGCGCGGCGGCCTGATCCTCGCCCGCAAGAACGAGGAGATCGAGAAGAAGCTCAACTCCGCCGTGTTCCCCGGCGCCCAGGGCGGCCCGCTGATGCACGTGATCGCCGGCAAGGCGGTGTGCTTCAAGGAAGCGCTGGAGCCCGGCTTCAAGACCTACCAGGCCCAGGTGATCAAGAACGCCCAGGCCATGGCCCAGGTGTTCATCGAGCGCGGCTTCGACGTGGTGTCCGGCGGCACCGACAACCACCTGTTCCTGCTGTCACTGATCAAGCAGGGCCTGACCGGCAAGGACGCCGACGCCGCCCTCGGCCGCGCCGGCATCACCGTGAACAAGAACGCCGTGCCCAACGACCCGCAATCGCCCTTCGTCACCTCGGGCGTGCGCATCGGCACCCCGGCCATCACCACCCGTGGCTTCAAGGAGCCGCAGAGCATCGAACTGGCCGGCTGGATCTGCGACATCCTCGACCACCTCGGTGATGCCGACGTCGAGGCCCAGGTGGCCAAACAGGTCGCGGCCCTCTGCGCGGACTTCCCCGTCTACCGCGGCTGATCCCCGCCCATGAAAAAGGCGGCCCGAGGGCCGCCTTTTTCGTTACCACGCCCTGCTCAGGCGAACTGCGCGCGCAGCTGCCGCGCCGCCGCCACCATGTTCACCAGCGCCGCTTCGGTCTCCGGCCAGGCGCGGGTCTTCAGGCCGCAATCCGGGTTGACCCACAGGCGCTCGGCAGGGATGCGCTCGGCCGCCTTGCGCAGCAGGCCGGCCATCTCGGCGCTGTCCGGCACGCGGGGCGAGTGGATGTCGTAGACGCCCGGGCCGATCTCGTTGGGGTAGGCGAAGGCCTTGAAGGCCTCCAGCAGCTCCATGTCCGAGCGCGAGGTCTCGATGGTGATCACGTCGGCATCCATGGCAGCGATGGACTCGATCACATCGTTGAATTCGCTGTAGCACATGTGGGTGTGGATCTGGGTCTGGTCCGCCACGCCTGAGGCGCACAGGCGGAAGGCCTCGGTGGCCCAGTCCAGGTAGCCCTGCCACTGGCTGCGGCGCAGCGGCAGGCCCTCGCGGAAGGCCGCCTCGTCGATCTGCACGACGCGGATGCCCGCCGCCTCCAAGTCCACCACCTCGTCGCGGATGGCCAGCGCCAGCTGCCGGGCCTGCTCCTCGCGGGTCAGGTCCTCGCGGGGGAAGGACCACATCAGCATGGTCACCGGGCCGGTGAGCATGCCCTTCATCACCTTGTTGGTCAGGCCCTGAGCGTAGCGGATCCAGTCCAGGGTCATGGCTTTCGGGCGGCTCAGGTCACCGAAGATCACCGCCGGCTTCACGCAACGCGAACCGTAGCTCTGCACCCAGCCGAAGCGGGTGAACAGGTAGCCGTCCAGCTGCTCGGCGAAGTACTCCACCATGTCGTTGCGCTCCGCCTCGCCGTGCACCAGCACATCCAGGCCGAGCTGCTCCTGCACCTCCACCGCGTGGCGAATCTCGCTGTGCATGGCCTCGGTGTATTCGGCCGCCGACAGCTTGCCCTGCTTGAAAGCCTGGCGCGCCAGGCGGATCGACGCCGTCTGCGGGAAGGAGCCGATGGTGGTGGTGGGGAACAGCGGCAGGTCAAGGTGCGCACGCTGCTGGCGGATGCGTTCGGCGAAGGGCGAGCGGCGCTGGCTGTGGGCCGGCTCGATGGCTGCCAGGCGTGCCTGCACCGCCGGTTTGTGGATACGCGGCGAGCGCGCACGGTCGGCCTGCACGGTGCGGCTGTGGGCCAGGGCGGCCAGCACCTCGGGAGCTTCCGGCTCGTTCAGGGCACGGCCGAGGATGGCGACCTCGGCGCACTTCTGCACGGCGAAGGCGAGCCAGTCCTTGAGTTCGCCATCGAGCTTGTCCTCACGGCCCAGGTCCACCGGGCTGTGCAGCAGCGAGCAGGACGGCGCCACCCACAGGCGCTCGCCCAGGCGTTCATGGGCGTGCCGGAGCACATCCAGGGCCTTGTCCAGGTCGCAGCGCCAAACGTTGCGGCCATTGACCAGGCCCAGGGACAGCACCTTGTAGGCCGGCAGGCGGTCGAGGATGGTCGGGTACTGCTCCGGGGCGCGCACCAGGTCGATGTGCAGGCCGTCCAGCGGCAGGCTCGCGGCCAGGCCGAGGTTGTCTTCCAGGCCGCCGAAATAGGTGGCGATCAGCTTCTTCAGCGGCTCGCGCTGCAGCAGGTTGTAGGCCCGCTCGAAGGCGCTCTTCCACTCCTGGGGCAGGTCCAGCACCAGGATCGGCTCATCAATCTGCACCCACTCCACGCCCTGGGCGGCCAGGCGCTGGAAGATCTCCCCGTACACCGGCAACAGGCGATCCAGCAGGTCGAGGCGGTCGAACTCAACGCCCTTGGCCTTGCCCAGCCACAGGTAGGTCAGCGGGCCGATCAGCACCGGCTTCACCGGGTGGCCCAGGGCATGGGCCTCGTCCACCTCCTCGAACAGCTGCTCCCAGCTCAGCTGGAACTGCTGGTCAGCGGTGAACTCCGGCACCAGGTAGTGGTAGTTGGTATCGAACCACTTGGTCATCTCCTGGGCATGGGCGCCGCCGCAGCAACCACCGGAAACGCCACGGGCCATGGCGAACAGGGTATCCAGGCCGGGCTTGCCGCTGTGGGGGCGGAAGCGCTCGGGAATCACCCCGAAGCTCAGCGAGTGGGTCAGCACCTGGTCATACCAGGCGAAGTCGCCCACCGGCAGCAGCTCGATGCCGGCGTCCTTCTGCAGTTGCCAATGGGTGGCACGCAGGTCACGGCCAACAGCGCGCAGCCCGGCTTCGTCGAGTTCACCTTTCCAGAAGGCTTCGAGGGCTTTCTTCAGTTCGCGGTCGCGACCGATGCGGGGGAATCCAAGACTGTGGGCCAGGGCCATGGCATGAAGCTCCATTGAGGTTGATGGCGCCATTGTCGACAGCCAGGCCTCCATGAGACAAACTCAACATTTTCTCGTTCGTCACAAATTCTGTTCATAGAGAATCGCCATGCTCGAGTTCCGCCACCTCAAGACCCTGCACGCCCTGCGCGAGGCCGACAGCCTGGTGGAGGCGGCGGAACGCCTGCACCTCACCCAGTCGGCCCTCTCCCACCAGTTCAAGGAACTGGAGGAACGCCTCGGCATGCAGCTGTTCGTGCGCAAGACGAAGCCGGTGCGCTTCACCAGTGCCGGCCTGCGCCTGCTGCAACTGGCCGACTCGCTGCTGCCGCAACTGCGCAACGCCGAGCGCGACATCGCGCGGCTGGCCGGCGGCACCGCCGGGCGCCTGCACATGGCCATCGAATGCCACAGCTGCTTCCAGTGGCTGATGCCGACCATCGACCAGTTCCGCGATGCCTGGCCGGAAGTGGAGCTGGACCTGGCCTCGGGCTTCTCCTTCGCCCCGCTGCCGGCCCTGGCCCGCGGCGACCTCGACCTGGTGGTGACCGCCGACCCCATCGACCTGCCCGGCATCACCTACGTGCCGCTGTTCACCTACGAAGCGCTGCTGGCGGTGGCCAACCAGCACCCACTGGCGGGCAAGCCCTACATGGTCCCCGAGGACCTGGAAACGGAAACCCTGATCACCTACCCGGTGGAACGCGACCGCCTGGACATCTTCACCCGCTTCCTCGAACCCGCCGACGTCGAACCGGCCCAGGTGCGCACCTCGGAACTCACGGTGATGATGATGCAGCTGGTGGCCAGCGGCCGCGGCGTCTGCTGCCTGCCCAACTGGGCACTGTACGAGTACAGCTCGCGGGGCTACGTCACGGCCAAGAAGCTCGGCGAGAAATCCCTCTACGCCACCCTCCACGCCGCCATCCGCTCGGACATGCTCGACGCCCCCTTCATGCGCGACTTCCTGCTCACCGCCAAGGACACCTCCTTCGCCACCCTTGAAGGCGTCAGCGCCGCGCGTTGACCCGCAGGCATGTGCCCACCCCGTAGGAGCGAATTCACTCGCCAAGCAGTGCGCAGCTCCGCCAGCAGCTTCGCGAGCAGAGCTCGCTCCTACAAGGAAAAATGTGCCAGCCACGTAGCCCGGGCTTCAGCCCGGGACCGCGCGCCCCATCCGCCGCTCATGCTCGATCAGCCAGCGTTTGCGCCACAGCCCGCCGCCGTAGCCGGTGAGGGAGCCGTCGGAGCCGATGATGCGGTGGCAGGGAATGACGATGGCGATCTGGTTGGTGCCATTGGCGCGGGCCACGGCGCGCACCGATGAGGGCGAGCCGATGGCGCGGGCCAGGTCGGCGTAGCTGCAGGTGATGCCGAAGGGGATCTCGCGCAGGGCCTGCCACACGCTGCGGGTGAAGGCCGAGGCGCCCATGGCCAGCGGCGTGGCGAAGACCACCGGCTCGCCGGCGAAGTAACGCGAAAGCTCCGCCTCGATCTGGTCGATGGGGGCGAAGCGGCCGAAGCCGATGCTGGTGCCGGTGCCGGTGAGCTTCTGCAGGTTCTTCAGTTCGTTGGCCAGGGCCGGCCGGTCGAAGAACTCCAGCAGGTGCAGGGATTGCGCATCCGCCACCGCCAGCATCACGCCCAAGGGCGTTTCCAGCCAGTCGGCCTTGAGCAGCTCGCGCCCGCGCAGCTGCGACGGCGGCTCGCCCAGCAGACGGGTGAAGGCGCTGCGGAAGCCGCTGTCGGAATCGAAGCTGGCAGTCACCTGGGCGTCCACCACCCGCGCCCCGGCGGAGAGCTGGGCCAGGCCCTGGCCGATGCGGCGCAGGCGGGCCATCTCGAGGAAGGTCACGCCGAAGTGGCGCTTGAAGGCACGGCGTACCGTGGACGGGTCATGGCCGAGGGCGACCAGGTCGCCTTCCAGCCAGCGCCGCTCCTGATCCTGCTCCAGCAGCGCGATCAGTTCCTTGACCAGCGGCTCCTGGGCGCCCACTTGGTCCAGCGGGCGGCAGCGCAGGCAGGGGCGGAAGCCCGCCTCGACACAGGCCTTGATGCTGCCAAAGAACACCGAGTTCTCCCGCTTGGGCTTGCGCGCGGCGCAGGTCAGGCGGCAGAACACCCCGGTGCTCTTGACCCCGACGAAGGCGAAGCCCTCATAGGCCGGGTCGCGCTCCAGCAGCGCCTGGTACAGGGTCTCGTCATCGGGTAGCGAATCGAACAGCGGGGCATCCATGGCCGGCTCCGGAACCGTGGGAAAAAGAGCGCCCACTTTATGCCAGGAAACCGACCTTTGCCGCCTCGGATCGGGCGTCTATTCCGCCGAGCGGGCGAGCACGGTGCCCGCCCTCCCCGGCGCGGCCGTCAGGCCTCTTCGAAGTGCAGTTCCGGCGGCTGGCGACGGAAGCCGCCGGTGAGCCAGGCGAGGTAGATCACGCCCAGGGCCAGCCACGACAGGCCGAGGATGATGGCCAGGTGGTCAAGGCTGATCATCAGCCACAGGGTGGAAACCATGCCGATCAGCGGGCAGACCACGAACAGCAGCGCCTCGCGCGGGCCGCGTTTATCGCTGCGCAGCCAGTAGTGGAAGATCACCGACAGGTTCACCAGGCTGAAGGCCAGGAAGGCGCCGAAGTTGATGAAGGAGGTGGAGGTGGTCACGTCCATCTCCAGCGCCAGCAGGGCCACCACACCGCACAGCACGATGCTGCCCACCGGGGTGCCGAAGCGCTCGCTGAGGCGACCGAACAGGGATTGCGGCAGCACGCCGTCGCGGCCCATGGCGAACAGCAGGCGCGAGGCGCTGGCCTGGGCGGAGAGGCCCGAGGTGAACTGGCCGACGATCAGGCCGATGAGGAAGACCGACACGAACACATCACCACCGATGTTGCGGGCGATCTCATAGGCCGCCGAATCCGCGCTCTGGAACTCGATGGACGGGTGCGCCAGCTGCACGAAGTAGGAGGTGAGGATGAAGATCAGGCCGCCGACCAGGGTGATCAACAGGATCGCCTTGGGGATGGTGCGGCTCGGGTCGCGGGTCTCTTCGGTGAGGGTGCTCACCGCGTCGAAGCCGAGGAAGGAGTAGCAGGCGATGGCCGCGCCGCTCATCACCAACGGCAGGTTGAGCCCCTCGCCGACGAAGGGCGCCAGGGACCACAGCGGCTTGCTGGCATCGCCCAGCACGTAGTGCGCGCAGAGCGCGACGAAGGCCAGCAGCACCAGGAACTGCACCAGCATCAGCGCGCCGTTGATGTTCTTCGCCAGCTTCAGGCCGACCACGTTGATGGCCGTGGTGACGCCGATGAAGGCCAGCACCCAGATGGCCTGGGGCACAGCGGGGAAGGCCGAATGCAGGTAGGCCGCGCCGATCAGCCAGATGGCCATGGGCAGGAACAGGTAGTCCAGCAGCACCGCCCAACCGGCGAGGAAGCCCAGCTTGGGGCTGATGGATTTGCGCACGTAGGTGTAGGCCGAGCCGGCCACCGGGAAGGCTGCGGCCATCCGTGCATAGCTAAGCGCGGTGAACAGCATGGCCAGTGAAGCGGCCACATAGGCGGCGGGAACCAGGCCCTGGGTGACGTCGGCGAGGATGCCGAAGGTGCCGAGGACGATGATCGGGGTCATGTACGCGATGCCGAACAGCACCACGGACCCCAGCGACAGGGTGCGCTGAAGACGAGCCATTACTGCTACTCCGAATTGTTGGTTGTTATGGCAGAGCCGAAGTCGGCGAAGGTGGAGCGACCGCCCAATGCAGGCGGCAATGCGGGCGCCTCGGGGGCGCCCGTCAAATCAGGGTCAGGGAATCAGCAGCTCGCGGCGGCCGTCGGCGTGCTCGCACATCTCGCCCGGCAGCACCATGCGGCGGTCGTCGAGGTAGCGGTAGTCGCTGCGCGCGGCGGCGATCTGGCCGAGGTCCAGCTCGATGATCTGCCGGCACTCCTCGCGCCCGGCTTCCAGCAGCAGGCGGCCGAAGGGGTCGACCACGGCGCTGCCACCGGCGAACACCAGGTCGCCATCGCCCTCGCCCACGCGGTTCACCATCACTGCGAAGGCCTGGTTCTCCATGGCACGGCCCATGATCGCGGTGCGGTGGGTGGGGCCGTAGGGGTCCATGTTGCCGTTGGTGACGATGATCAGCTCCGCGCCTAGCTGGCCGAGGGCGCGGGCGCTCTCGGGGAATTCGATGTCGAAGCAGATCAGCAGGCCCACGCGCACGCCCTTGAACAGGCAGGTGGCGTAGCGGTCACCGGGGGTGAAGATGCCGCGGTCCGAGGCCCAGAGGTGGGTCTTGCGGTATTTGAGGGCGATGCCTTCGGGGGTGATCAGCAGCGTGGTGTTGTAGTAGGTGCCGGCGTCGTTCTCGGCCACGCCTATGGCCACGGCGACGTCGCGCTCGCGGGCGGCGCGCTGCACGGCCTGGACGGTGGGGCCATCCAGCGGCTCGGCGACGGCGGCGATGTTCTCGCGGGTGGGGAAGCCCATCAGGTGGGTTTCCGGGAACACCACCAGATCGGTGCCGGCGGCGCAGGCGGCGATGGCTTCCAGGGCGCGGGCGAGGTTGTGGGCGGTATCGCCGTCACGACCGGCCAGCTGGACGAGTTCGACCTTCATGGGGACTCCTGATTCTTGTCTTGGCACGAGACCTGATTGCGCAAACCGGTCAGAATGCGCGCTGCGTCGGTCCCGGGTGTTCCCGAAGTATGGAACCGCCGACGCTTCCGGTGAAATTACGCCCGCGTGGTAACCCATCAGGGGTAGAAGCATGACGTTGAGCCTTCAGGACATCGCCTGGCACCGCTCGGTGGGGCAACTGATCGAAGCCCTGGACGCCCCGGGCTTCTGGGTCGCCCTGGTGCGCACCCTCGGCCAGTACGTGCCCCACGACAGCTGGGTGGCGCTGCTGTTCAGCGAGGGCCGGCCCCAGGTGTTCGCCGAATGCCCGGGCGAGGACGGTGAGCCGGACCTGCTGTTCCAGGACTACCTGGACGGCCTCTACCTGCTCGACCCCTTCTATATCCACAGCCGCGAGAGCACCCGGGGCGGCCTGCTGCGCCTGGCCGACGTGGCGCCGGAATGCTTCGAGCAGACGGACTACTACCAGCGCTACCACCGCCTCAATGTGGTGGCCGACGAACTGCAGTTCAACGTGACGCTGGAGGGCGGGCGCACCCTGTGCCTGTCCCTCGGCTCCCGCCAGGGCTTCACCCCGGAGCAGATCGCCCTGCTGAGCCTGGTGGAACCCTGGGTGACGGCACTGATGCGCCAGCGCCTGGCCTTCGAGCGCGAGCTGCTGACCCGCGCGCCGCAACCGGCGCCGAACTGGGAAGTGCAACTGGAACAGGTGGGCCAGCAGGTGGAAAGCGCCCTCACCGCCCGCGAACTGGAAGTGGCCCGGCTGATGCTCAGCGGCTGCTCCAGCAAGGAAGTGGCGCGCAAGCTGGCCATCTCGGCGGAGACGGTGAAGGTCCACCGCAAGCACATCTACGCCAAGCTCGGGATCAAGTCGCAGTCGGAGCTGTTCTCGCTGTTCCTCAAGGCGCAGCGGGGGTAGAGCGCGGCGAAATCCATGCTGCGCAATGGCGCTCCCGGGCGAATGAATTCGCCCCTACAGGTGCGCCATGAAGCACCGTAGGTTGGCGCCGAGCGCAGCGAGGCCCAACGTGCCCTGGTTCAGTCTCGTACCGTTGGGCTTCGTGACCTCAGCCCAACCTACCGATGCAACTCAGCGCAGCTTCTCCAGCATCTGGTAGTACCACATGCCCACGGCGAGCATGGGGTTGCCGAAGACGTCGCCCATGGGAACCTTGATGTGCGAACAGTCGGCGAAGGTGTCGTAGTGGCCGAGGCTGCCGGTCATGGCCTGGGCCATGATCTCGCCCATGATGTGGGTGGTGGCGATGCCGTGACCGGAGTAGCCCTGGCAGTACCAGACGTTGGGCGAGAGCTTGCCCAGTTGCGGGATGCGGTTGATGACGATGCCCATCGCGCAGCTCCACTGGTAGTCGATCTCGATGCCCTTGAGCGCCGGGAAGGTGCGTTCGATGGCCGGGCGCAGCTCGCCGGCGATGTCCCGCGAGTCACGCCCCGAGTAGTTGGCGCCGCCACCCAGCAGCAGGCGCTTGTCGGCGGTGAGGCGGTAGTAGTCGAGCACGAAGCGGCAGTCGTAGACGGCCAGGTCCTGGGGGTTGATGCGGTCGGCCAGCTCGCCCAGCGGGCGGGTGGTGACGATGCCGCCCATGGCCGGGAAGATCATGCCCTTGAGCTTCTTCGGCTCCAGCTTGTGGTACACGTCGCCGGCCAGCAGCACCTGGCGGGCGTTGATGCGGCCCTGGGCGGTGACCACCGCCGGGCGCTCGCCGTGGACGATCTCCAGCACCTCGGAATGCTCGAAGATCATCGCCCCCAAACTCTCCGCCGCACGGGCTTCGCCGATGCACAGGTTGAGCGGGTGCAGGTGCATGTTGCGGGTGTTCTTCAGCGCGCCCAGGTACAGGTCGCTCTCTAGGTGCTGGCGCACGCCGGCGGCGTCGAGCAGGGTCACCTCGTCCCCCATGCCGCGGCGCTGGGCCTCCTCGAAGGATTCGCTCAGCTCGTCCATATGGGCCGGCTTCATCGCCGCGTGCAGGTGGCCGTGCTTGAGGTCGCAGGCGATGCCGTATTTCTCCACCCGGCTCTTGATGATCGCGTGGCCGCGCCAGCGCAGGTGCCAGATGAAGTCGTCCACCTCCTCACCCAGGCGCTTGCGCATCTGCTTGCGCATGGCGGCGTCGCCCGAGAGGCTGCCGGTGACCTGGCCGCCGTTGCGCCCGGTGGCGCCCCAGCCGATCTTCTTCGCTTCCACCAGGGCGACCTTGAGGCCGCGCTCGGCCAGCTCGACGGCGGTGGCGACGCCGGTGAAGCCGCCGCCGATGATCACCACGTCAGCCTCCACCGTGCCCTGCAGGGTGGGGTAGTCGGTCTCGGAATTGAGGGTGGCGGTGTAGTAGGAGGCGCAGCGCTCGGCGCTGGGCGTGGTCTTCAATGCGACATTCATTTCGGTTCCTGCAAGGCCCTCGGGGGCCTTCTCTGTACGAATTCGGTTTTCCTGCTGGATGCAGCAGAACAGCCGCCGCCCCGCACACGCGGAGGCGGCTTGGCCGGGCATCAGGCCTGGTTGAGGTACCAGCGCCAGTCCTGCTCGCCCACTTCGGCCATGAACTGGCGGTACTCGGCGCGCTTCACCGCGAGGTAGACGCCGAGGAACTCCGGCCCCAGGGCCTCGCGCGCCCAGCTGGAGTTCTCCAGGGCCTGCAACGCGGTGAGCCAATCGGTGGGCAGCAGCTCCTTGGCCTGTGCATAACCATTGCCCTCCACCGGCTCGCCCGGGTCGATCTCGTCGCGGATGCCGCGGTGAATGGCGGCGAGGATGGCGGCCGCCGCGAGGTAGGGGTTGGCGTCGGCGCCGCAGATACGGTGCTCGATGTGGCGGGTGTAGGCCGGACCTCCGGGCACGCGCAGGCTGACGGTGCGGTTATCCACACCCCAGGTGGGCGCCAGGGGCGCGTAGCTGTTGGCCTGGAAGCGGCGGTAGGAGTTGGCGTTGGGGCAGAACAGCAGCAGCGAATCCAGCAGGGAGGCGAGCATGCCGCCGACGGCCAGGCGCAGTTGCGGGGTGCCGGCCGGGTCTTCGCTGGCGAACAGGTTGCGGCCTTGCGCATCGGCCAGGCTGACGTGCATGTGCATGCCGGTGCCGGCCAGATGATCGAAGGGCTTGGCCATGAAGCAGGCCTGCATGCCGTGGGCGTTAGCCACGCCCTTGACCAGGCGCTTGTAGCGCACGGCCTGGTCCATGGCCTCCAGCGCGTCGCCGTGTTCCAGGGTGATTTCAACCTGGCCCGGCGCGTATTCGGAAATGGCGGTACGGGCGGGAATGCCCTGGGCCTTGCAGGCCGCATAGAGGTCGGCGAGGAAGGGCTCGATCTGCTCCAGCTCGCGCAGACCGTAGACCTGGGTGGTGCGCGGGCGGCGGCCGTCGCCATCCAGCGCCGGTTGTGGGCGGCCCTGGGCATCGGGCTTCTGGTCCAGCAGGTAGAACTCCAGCTCGCAGGCCATCACCGGGTGGAAGCCATCGGCCTTGAGGCGCTCGATCACTTCGATCAGCACGTGGCGCGGGTCGGCGATGGCGGCGGGCATGCCTTCGCTCGGGTGCATGCTGACCTGCACGGCGGCGGTGGGCATGCGGCGCCAGGGCATGCGCACCAGGCTGCCGGCCAGCGGGTAGGCGCGGCAGTCGATGTCGCCCACGTCCCAGACCAGGCCGGAGTTCTCCACGTCGTCGCCATTGAGGGTGAGGCCGAGGATGGTGCTCGGCAGCGGCCGGCCACTCTGGTACACGGCGAGCAGCTCATCGCGGTGCAGCAGCTTGCCCCGTGGCACGCCGTTGGCATCGAGGATGAACAGCTCGAAGGCGTCGATATCGAGGTTCTGGTCGAGAAAGTCTCGGGCTTCCTGCTCTGTGGCGAATTTCATCTGGCTCTCTTCAGCGCCACGACGGGCGCAGGTGATGATCCCGGGCAAGGCCATGCAAACAATGTGCAGCCGTGCGTTCGGGAACGGATCGTCATCAAGGTAGGCCAGTTTCCGCAGTGGGAACCGGCCGGCGATCAGAAGGGAGCAGCGTCCGGCGGGCGCGCGTGGCGGCAGTGCCAGAGGGCCCAGAAGGCCAGTTCGAGGGGAAGGGAGACGCTGGGTTGCCCCGGCCACCGGCGCTCGCACCGCAGACCGCGCCCTGCCGGTGCGGCGAGGGGCTCGGGTGGTGCAATCAGTGGCGGGGGAAAACCCATTGTGGAACGCCTGGATATGGAATGGCACGAGCCTCGCACGCCGCCAAGGGTGCTTAAAATCCAGTTTTTCCTATCTATTGTTCAGCTGGCGCTAAACAAAGAGCGAAGAGGGTGCGCACGACCTGCAGGGGCGAATTCATTCGCCCGGGGGCCGTAGAGCGGCCCTTTCCACAGCCTGGGCTCGCCCTGCTGTTGTGGGAGCGGTTTCAACCGCGATGGCACTAGGCACAGGCCCGATCGCGAATGAATTCGCTCCTACAGGCGAGCATCCAGCCTCAGTCGTCGTCCTGCGCGCCTTTCATGGACTCATAGACTTCCACGGCATCGATCTGCAGCTCATCGGCCAGTTCCAGCACACGGGCCACGTCCTGCTTGTAGACCAGCACGGCCTGGAGGATGTCGTCTTCCATCGGGTCGCTGAAGCCCACCAGCACATAGCCACCCTTTTCCGGGTAGAGGGCGCTGAGCTGCACCTGGATGCGGTGCATGGCGCGCAGCGGGTCGACCTTCTTCAGCTGCTTGGGCTGGATGTTGAAGGTCACCTCCGGGCCGAAGGAGTCGATGATCTGCTGCAGCAGGTCCGGGTAGTCGTCGGCGTGGAAGAGCACGGTTTCCGGCAGGCTGCCGACCACCACCCACTCGCCCAGGGGAATGGTGAAGCTGTCGTCGTAGTTGATGTCCGGGTTGGCGGCGAGGAAGGCTTCGGGATCGGCGAAGGCTTGGCTGGCTTCGTCGGCGATCGTGTCGATTTCTTCTGCCGACATGCAGCCCGAGCTGATTTTGGTGATGAGTTCGATCAGCTGCGTTTTCATCTGGAAAGGGTCCTGCGGGTGGGAAAGGCGTGAAGGATATAGGCAAGTCGCCCGGCCGGCCATTTGATCAGCCCAGCGCGCCCTGGCGTTGCAGGCGGCGGGCGTTGGCGAGGAAGGCCTGCGCCGCCGGGGAGGCCACGCGCTGGTCCGGCAGCGCCAGGCCGACGCGGCGACGCACCGGCGGCTCCAGCGGCAAGGCCACGTAGCCCCGCGCCTGCCCCGGGCGTGGCGGCGGCAGGGCCAGCTCGGCGACCAGGGTGATGGCCCTGCCCGCCTCCACCTGCGCCAGGGTGCTGATCAACTGGGCACTGCGGTAGCGGATGCGCGGCTGCAGGCGGGCGGCGTTGAACAGCCGGGTGACCAGGGGCGCGGAGCCGGCCTCGGTCATGATGAAGGGGTCGTCGCAGAGCGCCTCCAGGGCCACGCTGTCACGCTCGGCCAGGGCATGGCCGGCGGGCAGCAGAGCGACGAGCTGGTCCGCCACCAGCTCCAGGGTGTCGAAGCGCTCCTCGGGCAGCACCACGAAGCCCAGGTCGATGCGCCGGTCCTGCAGCCACTGGATCACCTGCAGGTCCGGCCCCTCGTCGATGTGCACCTCGATGCCGGGATGCTCCTCGGCGAAGGCCGCCAGCAGCGGCGGCAACAGGCGCAGGGACGAGGTGGGACCGAAGGAGCCGATGCGCAGGGTGCCACGGCGCAGGCCCCGGGCGTCGCTGGCCTCCTGGGCCATGGTTTCCGCCAAGCCGAGGATCTGCCGCGCCCGCACCAGCAGCGACTGGCCGATATCGGTGAGTTCGAAGCCGGCCTGGTGGCGCTGCACCAGCTCCACGCCCAGCTCCTGCTCCAGCGCCTTGATGGCGTGGGACACAGCGGACTGGCTGATGGACAGGCGCAGCGCGGCGGCAGTGAAGCCACGCAGTTCGGCGACCAGGGCGAAGATTTCCAGCTGGGTGAAGGTCAAGGCCGGCTCCATGAGCGATCCCTCATTTCCCTATGAATGAGGATTAGCAAAATCATATGCACTCACCCTTGCCGCCGAAAGCACTCCAATGAAACCCGACGCTCCCGCCACGCCTACCCCGGCCAGCGCCGCCAACCCGCTGGTCTACCTCAAGCTCACCGCCGTCGCCTTGCTCTGGGGCGGCACCTTCATCGCCGGGAAGCTAGCGGCCCAGGCCGTCCCGCCGCTCAGCGCGGCCACCGGGCGCTTCGCCGTGGCGGTGGCCCTGCTGCTGGTGCTGGCCTGGAAGGTGGAGGGTGGGCTGCCGCGCCTGGACCGGCGCCAGCTGGCGATCACCTTCTGCCTGGGGCTGACGGGGATTTTCCTCTACAACCTGTTCTTCCTCGGTGCGCTGTCGCGCATCCCCGCCGGCCGCTCGGCACTGTTCGTCGCCCTCAACCCCATCGTCACCGCGCTGGCCCTGGCGGCGCTGTTCGGCGAACGCCTGGGTGCGCTGCGTTGGGCCGGCATCGCCATCGCCCTGGCCGGGGCCGTGGTGGTCATCACCCGCGGCGCGCCGCTGGAGGCCCTGCACGACATCGGCCGCTCCCTGGGCACGGGCGAGCTGATGATGTTCGGCGCCATCAGCAGCTGGGCGGCCTACACCATCATCGGCCGCTTCGCCCTGCGCGGCCTCACGCCCCTGGCGGCCACCACCTGGGCGGCGCTCTGGGGCCTGGGCCTGCTGTTGTGCGGTGCGGCCTTCGAGCTACCGGGCCTGGACTGGAACCGCGTCACCTGGCCGGTGCTGGGCGCCATCGCCTACCTGGGCGCCTTCGGCACGGTGATCGGCTTCGTCTGGTACTACGAGGGCGTGCACGCCATCGGCCCGGCGCGCACGGCGGTGTTCAACAACCTGGTGCCGGTGTTCGGCATGCTGCTGGCCGCCGGCCTGCTGGGCGAACCCATACTCGCCTCGATGCTGGTCGGCGGCGCATTGGTGATCGCCGGGGTGAGCCTGACCAACCGGGTGCGCTAGCAGAGGCGCCACGTACCACCCAGCGCATGCACCCGCCCCTCTCGCCCGGCCGACCGAGCGCCCATGAAAAAGCCCGTCGCCTTGCGGGGACGGGCTCTTGTGCAGCCGGGGCGGGTCAGGCGCGTAGCTTGCCGCTCCAGTCCATCAGGCTGCGCCACAGGCAGACACCGACGAAGTAGGCCGAGGACAGGCCCCAGAGCGCGACCATCATGGACTTCAGGTCGGGGTACTGGATGATCAGGAACATGCTGCTGAGCATCCACACGAAGGTCACGGTGATGTTCAGCGGCATCAGCTTGCGCACGCGGAAGGGGTGCAGGAACTTCAGCTTGGTCAGGGTCAGCGCGGCCAGCACGCAGATGATGGCGAAGCTCGCCACCGGCGGCAGGTCGATGAGGTAGAGGTACAGCGCGACCACGTTCCAGGCGGCGGGGAAGCCGACGAAGTAGTTGTCGCTGCTCTTCATGTTCAGGTTGCAGAAGCAGAACAGCGACGACACCAGGATCAGGCTCACGGTGGGCAGCACGGTGTAGTCCGGCAGCGGCACGTAGCGGTAGATGAAGAGCGCGGGGATGAACACGTAGGTCAGGTAGTCGATGACCAGGTCGAGGGTCGAGCCATCGAAGTTCGGCAGCATGGTGCTGGTCTGGACCTTGCGCGCGAAGCTGCCGTCCAGGCCGTCCACCAGCAGGGCCGCGCCGAGCCAGAGCAGGCAGTCGCGGGGCTGGTTGTCGAACAGGGCGAGGATGGCCATCAGGGCCAGCACCACTCCGGTGGCGGTGACGCCATGTGCAGACCAGGCCTTGGCTTTGTTGACCGTATTGATTTGTGTGGACACGTGGGTCTCTGTTCCGCTGAGTAGGTGGCGATAGTCCGTAGACAACTGGAATTTCTTACGCGTTCATCGGGCGATGCCGACGAAGATGCGCACAATGCCGAAAATCTTACTCTCTACGCTACTAATTCGCTGCTAGGTCATTCACAGGGGCCCACAAATTCTTCCGACCGGCGCCCTGCTCCACCCATTCGGGAGGCTCTGCCACGGGCCCTGCACCCGGTGCCACCGCTTATCGGTCCACGCCCCTCCCGCGCGGCTTGCATCGGCTGCCGGCACGCTGCACCCTAGCGACCTTTTCCACAGCTCCCGCTACCGGCATGAACCAGGCCCCCGATCCTTCGCGCTGCCCGCTCTGTGGCCTGGCCAACGACTGTGCCGAGGAAGCTGCCAGCGGCCAGCCCTGCTGGTGCTTCAGCACGCCGATCGACCCCGAAGCCCTGCGCCGTATCCCGCTGGATGCCCAGGGCAAGGCCTGCCTCTGCCCCCGCTGCGCCCGCCTGCTGCCCCCCGAAGAACCCACCTGATGCGCCTCGACCGCCTGCTCGGCAACCTCCCCGACCTCAACCGCCAGGCCGCGCGCCTGCAACTGGCCACGGGGCGCGTGCGGGTCAACGGTGCCGTGGTCACCGACGGCAGCCTCGAAGTGCGGGTGTTCGACCGCGTCACCCTCGACGAGCGCGAAGTACAGCCCGGCAAGCCGGCGCGCTATTTCATGCTGCACAAGCCGGCCGGCTGGGTCAGCGCCACCGAGCACCACGAACACCCCACGGTGCTCGACCTGCTGGACGAGCCCGACAAGCACGAGCTGCACCTGGCCGGGCGCCTCGACCTGACGACCACCGGCCTGTTGCTGATCACCAACGATGGCCTCTGGTCGCGCCGCCTCACCCTGCCGCAGACCAAGCAGCCCAAGGTCTACACCGTGGAAACCGAGCAGGTGATCGACCCGGCCTGCATCGAGACCTTCGCCCGTGGCCTCTACTTCGCCTACGAGGACCTCACCACCCTCCCCGCGCAGCTGGAGATACTCGCCCCCCGCACCGCCCGACTGACCCTGCACGAAGGCCGCTACCACCAGGTCAAGCGCATGTTCGGCCACTTCCAGAACAAGGTGCTGCGCCTGCACCGCGAAAGCATGGGCGAGCTGCACCTCGACCCGGCCCTGCAGCCCGGCCAGTACCGCGCCCTGAGCGCGGACGAGATCGCGCTCTTCTAAGGGACCGACGGCCGGCGCCCAATCGATTGCAACTTCCCCCCTCCCCTCCCCTCTCCTCTGAGAGACATCGGAGATGACCATCCGGTGGCAAGGCGCGAAACAGAGCGGCAGCCTTTTCTTCATGACCCGACGGGCTGCACCGAAAAAGTGCTGATTCGCGCTTGCGGGGGTAACCGACCTCTGCTTGAATCCAAACCGAAGGTCAGAGTGTGACCCATGAGTCACTACAACCTTCCAAGCGATCCGCAACACCCCGGCGCTCACCCGCCGACATAGGTTTCCTGCCTGGTCAAAGCGCACATCCGACCCCTCGAAAGGGCGCTGGATGCCCTGCTCTTTTTCGACCTAAGTTACTGAAAAATAAATAAATTCCAATAAAAACCGCCTGACATTCTCTTGTCATCTCCAGGCGTTTATCTGACTGCCCGAATGCTCCGCGAACGAGGTCCGCCTCGTCCGCACGACCCACTTGCGCCAGGAGGAAACGACATGAGGCCACAGACCCAGGTCGTCACGATCGACAGGAAGTACAAGGTACACACGGAGTTCTACGGCAACCCTCAAGCCAGCCGCACCATCATTCTGGTCAACGGCTCGCTGGCTACCACGGCCTCGTTCGCGCAGACGGTGAAATACCTGCAACCGCAGTTCAACGTGGTGCTCTACGACCAGCCCTATGCCGGCCGGTCCAAGCCCCACAACGACCACAGCCGGCCGATCACCAAGGAAACCGAGGCGGAAATCCTCCTCGAGCTCATCGAGCACTACCAGGCGGACTACCTCTCGTCCTTCTCCTGGGGGGGCGTCGCCGCCCTGCTCGCCCTCGGCCAGAGCCCGGCGCGCATCAGGAAGGCGGTGATCAACTCCTTCTCGCCGATCCTCAACGAGCCGATGCTCGACTACATGAAGAACGGCATGAACTACCTGCAGGCGGTGGACCGCGAGAACGTCGGCATGCTGGTCAACGACACCATCGGCCGCTACCTGCCGGCGCTGTTCAAGCGCTTCAACCACAAGCACGTCGCCAGCCTCGACGAGCACGAGTACCGGCAGATGCACTTTCACATCCGCCAGGTGCTGTCCCTGGACGCCAACTGCTACGTGGACTGCCTCAAGGCCGTGGACATTCCGCTGCTGTTCGTCAACGGCGAGCACGACGTCTACACATCCCCCAAGGATGCCCAGCTGTTCGCCGAGCACGTGCGCGACTGCCAGTTCGCCACCATCCGCAACGCCGGCCACTTCATCGACATCGAGCACAAGGCCGGCTGGCTGCAGACCCAGCAAGTGATGCTCGGTTTCCTCGATACCCCCACCAGCACCCAGCAACCGCGCCACCTGCAGCCACTGCCCACCCAGGCAATGGCCGTCTGACCACCCGACGCAGGCCCCCGCAACGGGGGCTTCCACACCCCGCCACCGAGTAGCAGGCGTGCATTAAGTGCATGATCGGGCTTCATTTTGGCCAAGGCTTCTGGTAAAAAGGCGGCCTTGAAAGCGGGCGTCGTATAATGGCATTACCTGAGCTTCCCAAGCTCATGACGAGGGTTCGATTCCCTTCGCCCGCTCCAGACATAGAAAGGCCCGCAGTCTCATCGAGATGCGGGCCTTTTGCTTTTGGGGGCCGTTTTGGGGGCCGTTTGCCAATCCCCCAGCCTGCACTCTCCCGTAGGTTGGCGCCGAGCGCAGCGAGGCCCAACGGCTCAGTGGCACAACCAGCCAGCCCGCATACAGTGGCCCACTCCCCTTCTTGGAGTCGATGCCATGTCTGAACGAAACATCGAGCCCAGCCACCACCCACGCGCGCAGGAAGCCACCAAGCTCGATGCGCTATTGCAGGCTGTACGCGTAGGTTGGAATGACGTTGCAGCTGGGCGCTATACAGATGTCGAAGACGCCCAACTGGAAGACTTTATCGACCAGCTTGGTCAGCAAGCCTCAAGGCGCAAATGGGACGATTGATGGCTTATCAGCCTTCCACGTAAACCTGTGCCCTCATCACGTTGGGCTTCGCACGCTCAGCACCAACCTACGCCCCCGCAGCCCGCACTTCACTCCGGCGCCGCTCCCGCCCTGACCTTCCGCCCCTCCAGCTTGGTCCGGTACATCGCGTTGTCCGCGTGCAGCATCAGCGCCTCGGCGGTGGTGCCGTCCTGGGGGTAGATGCTCAGGCCGATGCTGGCGCCGATGTCGAGGGGGCGGCCCTGGACGGTGATGGGGTCGGCCAGGGCGGTGAGGATCTTGTGCACGATGGCGTTGGCGGCGGCGGCGATTTCCTCGCCCTGGATCAGCACCACGAATTCGTCGCCACCGAGCCGGGCCACCAGGTCGCCGCTGCGCACAGCCCCCCGCAGGCGGCGGGCGACGACGATAAGCACTTCGTCGCCCACCGAGTGGCCCATGTCGTCGTTGATCTTCTTGAAGTCGTCGAGGTCGAGGAACAGCACCGCCAGCTGTTCGCCGCTGTCGACCACCGTGCAGATGGAGCGCTGCATCTGCTGGAAGAACTGCCGCCGGTTGGGCAGGTCGGTCAGCGAGTCGTGGTCGGCCAGGTGGCGCAGCTCCTGCTGGTTACGGCTCATCATTTCCATGTGCGACTTGAGCTCGCGACGCATCAGGTCGAAGCCCCGGGCGAGCACGCCGATCTCGTCCTTGCGGGCGATGGGCAGCGCGACGTCGTGCATGTGCTCGGTCTGGAAGCTGCGCGCGGCGTGGCTGAGCATCTGCAGCGGCCGGGTCAGGGCGCGGGAGAAGAGCACCGCCAGCACCACAGCCAGCACGCTGAACACCAGCACCATCTGGATGATGCTGCGCCCCAGGGAGCGGCCACTGCCGAGCACGTCTTCCAACGGCCGCGAGAGGCCGAGCACCACGAACTGGTCATCCCCCTTGAGGCCGAAGGGCTTGCGCACGAAGGCCATGATCTTGCCCTCGGCCCGGGTCGGTGCGTCCAGGCCGTTGATCAGGATGCTCGGTTCCTGGCGGCTGAGCAGGCGCTGGGTGTCGGCGAAGCTGTCCTGGATGAGGATGCGCCGCCCCTTGTCGAAGCCGAAGGCCATCGCCGGCTCCGGGTGCACCAGAAAGTCGCCCCACTGGTTGGCCAGGTACAGCTGGTGCCCCTGCGGCAGGTCCGCCTCCAGCAGGTCGAGGAAGCGCTTGAGGTCGACATTGATCACCACCAGCCCCTGCACCACGCCATCCTCCCCCGCCACCGGCGTGGCCACGCGCAGGGTCGGCGCGCCGTCGGCGGAGTGGGCGCCGCGCTCATGGTTGACGGTGATGGGCGGCAGGTACACCTGCCCGGGCTTGAGCTGCAGCGTCTCGAACACATAGGGGAAGTGGCCCTTCTCCTGCAGCAGCAGGCCGTCCACCTCGACCATGCGCTGGCCGTCGCGATCGAAGCGGATCACCTCGATGCCATGGCGCTGGCGGCTGATCAGGCGCACCTGGGAATACTGCGGGTGCAGGCGCATCACCGTGGCGAAAACGCCGGCCAGGCGCTGCTTGGCGCTGTCGGTGCCAGAACCGGCGCCGAGGCTGGCGACCAGCGCGCTGGAGGGCATGCCGGCCAGGGTCAGGGCGTCGGCGTCGATGTCGCTCAGCAACGACGACAGGCGCTGGCTCAGCAGCTCGGTGGAGGTGAGCAGGTTGCCTTCGGCCTCCTTCACCAGCAGCGCCTGGTTGGCCGAATAGGAGAAGTAGCCGGTGATCCCCGACGAGAGAATGCCGATGCAGGCGAGCAGGATCGACAGCTTGACGGTCAGCCCCATGCGCATGGCTAGAACCTCTCCTCCCGGTCACCAGAGACGATGCGGCTCCACAGCGTCTCGCGCCGGCCGACGTCCTCCACCGGTTGCAGCCAGATGAGCCGCGCATCCCCCGCCGGCTCCAGCGGGGCCTCCAGGGTATTGGCCAGGCCCTGGCGCTCGCTCAGCAGCTTGCCGATGCGGGGTTCGAGCATGTAGTCGATCCACGCCAGCGCCAGCTCGGGGTTGGACGCGGTGCGCGTCATGGCCCAGCAGTCCAGCCAGGCGATGGCCCCCTCGTCGGGGATGACGTAGCCCACGTCGGCACCGGCCTGGCGCAGCTGGGTCACCTGCTGCATGCCGTAGTTGGCGAACAGCAGTGCCGCCTTATGCCGCAGGAACAGGTCGGTCGCCTCCTCCGGCAGGCTGTAGTACGCCAGCAGGTTGCGCCGCAGGGCGACCAGCCGCTGGGTCACCTGGCGCATCTCGGCATCGCGCAGGTGGAAGGGATCGGGCAACCCCAGGGTCAGCGCGGTGAAGGAGAAGTTGTGTTGCGCGCTATTGAAGGCCAGCACCTTGCCTTGGTAAGCCGGGTTCCACATCTCGGCCATGGAGCGTGGCGGCACCGGCACCTGCTGGCGGTCGTAGATGAGCCCCATGGCCGCGTAGGTGAAGGGAATGGCATACACCTGGCCGTCCCGCGTCAGCCCCTCGATCGACTCGCGATCCTGGAAGCGCGGCAACTGGAAGCGGGTGTTGGGCAGGCGCGAGACATCCAGCGGCTGAAGCATGCCGTTCTGGTAGTAGCGCTGGATCTCGGCGGTGTTGGCGGCGAGCACGTCGAACAGCTCGCCGTCCTGGGCGTGCAGCTTGTCCCAGAGGGATTCGTCGGAATCCACCAGGGTCACCACCACCTTGACCTGGTGCTGCTGCTCGAACGCCTTCACCACATCGGCGTCGGCGTAACCGGGCCAGGCCAATACATGCAGCACGCCGTCATCAGCCGCCAGGGCCGGCACGGAGATGCACCAGGCAACCAAAGCCCAGATCGAACACAGTCTGCGCATATCCCCGCCCTGGACGGAATTAGGCTGATTGAACGATTCCGAAGCATGAACCAACCGCACCCGCCCAGGCCTCCAAGCACTGACCGGGAATGCACCTCGAATCTGAAATAACCGGGCGACCAGCCTGCTTGCCCTGGCCGGAATGGAGCGGTCGCGACGGATTCCCCACAGCATAGCGATGACGCAACCCGTTTTGGTCGTCGATATGGCCAAAAGCCGCCATCCGCGTGGAGGATCGGACAAACGGAGCGCAACGGCAGCCCAGCGCCCCCTTGTCGGCGGCCCTTTACCCGGGCGCACAGCGGAATGGACACGAGAATCGGGCAAGAATGGTACGTCCGTACCGCTATGGACGAGCGGGCGCACGGGCGATTCCTCTGCTCGGCACTTGGTGGCTAAATAGGCCCTCTGGGAACGCCACCGGCCAGGCCGCGCGTCCGCCCCACCGCACACGCATAAGAAACGAGGACCGTCATGAAAACCGGTTTTGCCAGCATCACCTCCCCCCACGTCCGGGCGCCGCGCCATGTCGCCGGCCAGCCCCAGCAACGCCAGGCGGTGAACGCATGATCGAAGTCACCGAAGTCTCCATCGCCGAGCTGCGCGCCGCGCTCGAATCCGGCCGTACCAGCTCCGTCGAACTGGTCGAGGCCTACCTCGCCCGCATCGACGCCTATGACGGCAAAGACACCGCCACCGCCCTCAACGCCGTGGTCGTGCGCAACCCCGAGGCCCTCGCAGAAGCCCGCGCCGCCGACGCCCGCCGCGCCCGGGGCGAAACCCTCGGCCCGCTGGACGGCATCCCCTACACCGCCAAGGACAGCTACCTGGTCAAGGGCCTCACCGCCGCCTCCGGCAGCCCGGCCTTCGCCGAGCTGGTGGCCCAGCGCGACGCCTTCACCATCGAGCGGCTGCGCGCCGCCGGCGCCATCTGCCTGGGCAAGACCAACATGCCGCCCATGGCCAACGGCGGCATGCAGCGTGGCGTCTATGGCCGTGCGGAAAGCCCCTATAACGCCGCCTACCTCACCGCGCCCTTCGCCTCCGGCTCCTCCAACGGTGCCGGCACCGCCACCGCGGCCAGCTTCTCGGCCTTCGGCCTGGCCGAGGAAACCTGGTCCAGCGGCCGCGGCCCCGCCTCCAACAATGGCCTGTGCGCCTACACGCCCTCGCGCGGGGTGATCTCGGTGCGCGGCAACTGGCCGCTGACGCCGACCATGGACGTGGTCGTGCCCTACGCCCGCACCATGGCGGACCTGCTCGAAGTGCTCGACGTGGTGGTCGCCGACGACGCCGACACCCGCGGCGACCTGTGGCGCCTGCAGCCCTGGGTGCCGATCCCGGCCGCCTCCAGCGTGCGCCCCGCCTCCTACCTGGAGCTGGCAGTGAAGGCCGAGGCCCTGGCCGGCAAGCGCCTCGGCGTGCCGCGCATGTTCATCAACGCCGACCCGGAGGCCGGCACCAGTGAAGCCCCCGGCATCGGCGGCCCGACCGGCCAGCGGATCAACACCCGCGCCTCGGTGATCGACCTGTGGCAGGAGGCCCGCAAGGCCCTCGAAGCCGCCGGTGCCGAAGTGGTCGAGGTCGATTTCCCGCTGGTGTCCAACTGCGAGGGCGACCGCCCCGGCGCCCCCACCGTGTTCAACCGCGGGCTGGTGTCCAAGGAATTCCTCCACCACGAGCTCTGGGACCTTTCCGCCTGGGCCTTCGACGACTTCCTCCGCGCCAACGGCGACCCCAGGCTCAACCGCCTGGTGGACGTCGACGGGCCGAAGATCTTCCCCCACGACCCGGGCACCCTGCCCAACCGCGAGGGCGACCTGGCGGCAGGCATGGACGAGTACGTGCGGATGGCCGAGCGCGGCATCACGCCCTGGGACCAGATCCCCACTCTGCCCGACGGCCTGCGCGGCCTGGAGCAGACCCGCCGCATCGACCTCGAAGAGTGGATGGACCGCCTGGGCCTCGACGCCGTGCTCTTCCCCACCGTCGCCGACGTGGGCCCGGCCGACGCCGACGTGAACCCCGAGTCCGCCGATATCGCCTGGAGCAACGGCATCTGGGTCGCCAACGGCAACCTCGCCATCCGCCACCTGGGCGTGCCCACGGTCACCGTGCCCATGGGCGTGATGGCCGACATCGGCATGCCCGTCGGCCTCACCTTCGCCGGCCGCGCCTACGACGACTCCACGCTGCTGCGCCTCGCCTCGGCCTACGAGGCCACCGGCAGCAAACGCCGGGTGCCGCCGCGCACCCCGCCGTTGGCGCGCAGCTGATAGCCCGGCGGGATCGGGCGCCGATCCCGCCGGAACTCACCCACGCCTCCCCCCTCATCGAGAAGGTGCTTGCCCCCGGCCCGAGCCTGGAGTACCAATCAGGTCCGCCCTGGGGATACGCACATGGAACTACTGGATCGCTACAAGGGATGCCTGCTCGGCCTGGCCAGCGGTGACGCCGTCGGCACCACCCTCGAATTCTTCCCGCCCGGCACCTTCAAGCCCATCGACGACATGAACGGCGGCGGGCCCTTCGCCCTCGCGCCGGGCCAATGGACCGACGACACCTCGATGGCCCTGTGCCTCGCCGAAAGCCTGCTGGAGAAGAACGGCTTCGACGCCGCCGACCAGATGACGCGCTATCTCAACTGGTGGCAATGGGGCTACTGGAGCTCCACCGGGCAGTGCTTCGACATCGGCACCACCATCCGCGAGGCGCTGACCCGCTACCAGGAAACCGGCGAGCCCTTCGCCGGCTCCAGCGAACCGGATACCGCCGGCAACGGCTCGCTGATGCGCCTCGCACCGGTGGTCATGTACTACTTCCCCCACCAGGAAGACGTCACCCGTTTCGCCCAGCAGAGCTCGCGCACCACCCACGGCGCGGCCGAAGCGGTCGAGGCCTGCAAGCTGCTGGCCCAGGTCATCGCCAACGCCCTGGCCGGCAAATCCCGCGACCAGTTGCTCGACTCCTCCCCCGCCCTCTACCTGCAACCCACCATCCGCGAACTGGCCGGCGGCAGCTTCATCGGCAAGCCCCGCGCGCAGATACGCGGCACGGGCTACTGCGTCGCCTCCCTCGAAGCCGCGCTCTGGTGCTTCTGGGCCACCGACTCCTTCGAAACCGCCGTGCTCGAAGCCGCCAACCTGGGCGACGACGCCGACACCACCGCCGCCATCGTCGGCCAGGTCGCCGGCGCCTATTACGGCAAGCCCGGCATCCCGGCCAGATGGCTCGGCAAGCTGCACCAGGGGGATGAGATCGAGAAGATCGCGGAAGGGTTGTATCAGGCGGCGATCAGCCGCACTTAGGAGCGCTCAGCGTCCAGCCGGCCATGACTGTGGTAGTTGATGAAGTCATACATGGCCGGGCTGAGTTCTTCCTGCGCGACGACACGCCAGAACCGCTTCTCTCCCAGTACCGGCTCTAGTCGCTTGATGAGCTCCTGCGCCCCGTTGTGGTTACCGTGGCGTAACCAGTGCACGAGAAGGCTTTCGCTTTCCTGCCTGGACAGCCTCGCCCCCTGAACGAGCAGGAGCGTAAAACGGAAATTCAACGGCCAAAGCTGTTTGAGGAATTCGAGTTTTTCCGTACTGGGCAGCTCCGCCAACCAGCGACGGACATGCTTATCCGTCGCGGCATTTCTTTTCGCCACCTGTTCCGGTGTGTAAAGCGGCTCGTCCACATGCATCTCCTTGGGCACAACGGAGTGAAGCTGTCCTATTTCCTGGGCTCAGGGCAAGCCGTTGAATCCCCCGGCTTGAGCACGAACGTCGGATAGGCCTCGAAATCATCGCCATTGCTGAAGGTGGTGGTCTGGGTCGCGTAGCCCCGGCTCTTCACGCACCAGTTCCAGAAGAACTCCTGCGCCCCGTGGATCACGAAGAACTCGAGGCGGAAATCCTTCACCTTGTAGAAGGTCGCGACACCTGCCGGATCGGTCATCGCCGTCGCCCTGAACTGCTCCCAGCCATAGGGATAGGCGCTACTGATCAACACCACCTCCGCCGACTCCAACGGCTGGCCCTGCTCGCTTGCGCACCTGAGCCTCGGCATAGGGCTGGAGGGTCTTGTAGACGGGGACGCAGGCGCAGAGGGCGGTGCAGACGGCGAGTGTCAGCAGGCCCTTTATCAACTTAAGATCCATTCGAAATCCTTCCCTTGCAGCTGACACGGCATTCTCGAGCAACCCCACTCATCCGACGATAAAAATGAGCGAGCGATGTACTTAGTCGAAATCAACCAGCACCGCCCCGACTTCAGAGCCTTCATCGACCTGCTCTACGGCGCAGGCCGTAATGTCGATACGGACGGCGACGCCAACCCCGTCTACAGCCGAACCTGGACCTACCTCTACATCGCCGATCGTGAGAGCGACGACCCTGCTGTGGATATCTATGAGCTGGAAGAGCAGCCGGGCGTCTATGCGGTGGAGTCGGAGTCCGAGCGCCTTATGCAGCTATCGGCGCTCTACCTGTTCATGACATGCGGGAGCTCGCTGGCACATCACTCATGTGCGCTGACGGCTGATGCCATCGCGGTGCTCCAGGCTCGGTACAGCTTGGAACTATCCCGGGCGGAGGCCGCAGTGTGGCATGGCTCATCTGCCGATCTTCCATACCCGAACAGCAGATGACCGTGCGCGGGTTCAAGTCTCCAGCTTCGCTACTGGTTATCCACTGGGATGAGTCCTTCCACCGGGCGGCGGTGGGCTGAAGCCCACCCTACTCAGTTCCGCTCCGGGCAATGCCATATCACGCTATGCCACATGCTGCCTGCCACGGTGAACTGCACCATCAGCATCTGGGACTCTCTGTAGTCCGGGGCCTTCGTGTAGTTGAAAACAAGGTTGGAGCAGATGTCTTCTCCAAACCCCAAGGCTCTATCGGTGGGGGCACCGAACCGCGAAAGCCCAGCCACCAATGAATGCCATTTCCCCTCCGATACGGACTTCAAACCTTTTCTCCACTCTTTGTATTCGTTGTAGAGAAACAAGTCGTGGATGAAGGTGCTTAGCTCTTCATTTACTTGTTTGGATGGCACGACGATCCTCAGCTGCAATTACGAGAGGGTTTCTGGCATCACGGATACCAAACGAACACTGCGTCCAAACATTGTCGAATAGCGTCATTCGGAACACTTCGACCGCACCTTCGAACGGAGCCTGGACGTGCTGGTGGCGGGGTTGGGGATTGAGTAGGCAGACGGCTTGAGGACACCCCTTCGCTGCTGCCTGGCAGTTTTTCAGAGGCCAGAATCGTCCTCATCCCAGAACGTCCCTGGCTCCGCATACTCGCCATCCCTGATCACGGCGCACCAGCCAAAGCGGGTGTAGAACATCTCGAGATCGACGATCCGGTATGTCCTCTCTCCGATCATCTCCAGCGTGATCAGCCCCTGGCTGTAGTGGGTGTATTCCCCTCCCGCCCCTGCAACCGCCCTCAACTCCAGTTCACGGCGATCCCACCCGGAAACCATCCCTTCCGAGGAAGGGACGGTTACCGCAAACGCAATGACGAAGTCCGCTGCCACCTTGCACAGGCACGGAATTCGTACTTGCTGGAGCATCGCTTCGGTTCGCAGGTCCTGAGGAAAATCGATAGTCAGCATCATGTTCAACGCCCCTCAGTCCCCGCGTCGGTCATCCATCACGACGCCACATCCTTGGTGCCCTTCGCATTGCGCTCCCGCCATTCGGACAGCACGCGCTGGGCGTTCTCGGCGCAGTCCATGCCGTCGGGCTTGCCTTCGATGCTGGCGATGGTCTGCAGCAGGCGCTCGCGGCTTTGCGCCAGGCGCTGCTGGACGATCTCGATCTCGGCGACCTTGGCGTGCAGGCCAGCCAGCAGGCGATCGTGATCGCCGATGCGCAGGTCGGCACCGGGCATCAGGCTGCGCATTTCCTCCAGGCTGAAGCCGGCCTGCTGCCCGCAGCCGATGATTTCCAGCACATGCAGGGTTTCCTCGGGGTAGTCGCGGTAGCCGTTGCCCAGGCGCTGGGCGCGGATCAGGCCGCTGGCCTCGTAGAAGCGGATGCGCGAGGCGGCCAGGCCGCTGCGCTTGGCGAGTTCGCCGATCTTCATTTATTTGCTGCTCCCCTATTGACCTTGAAGTTGACTTTAACCTTAGCCTTTGCGACGTCACAGCCCCCGCCGCGTTGCGCTCACCCTCGAGCCGACGACCGGCAATTACCCCGGAGAGCTCCATGTCGCCTTTCCAGCCCCTGCTACTGCCCAACGGCGCCGTCATCCCCAACCGCATCGCCAAGGCGGCGATGGAAGAGAACCTCGCCAACCCGGACCAGACCCCTTCCGACGAACTGCTGCGCCTCTACCGCGCCTGGGCCGAGGGCGGCACCGGGCTGCTGCTGACCGGCAACGTGATGGTGGACGCCCGCGCCATGACCGGCCCCGGCGGCGTGGTGCTGGAGGAAGGCCAGAAGCTGGAGCGCTTCCGCGAATGGGCGCGCATCGGCCGTGCCCAGGGCGCGCAGTTCTGGATGCAGATCAACCACCCCGGCCGGCAGATGCAGGCTAACCTCGGCCAGCCCACCGTGGCGCCCTCCGCCGTGGCCCTGGACCTGGGCGGCCTGTCGAAGATGTTCCCGGTGCCCAAGCCCCTGGACGAGGCCGAGATCACCGCGCTGATCCAGCGCTTCGCCCGCACCGCCGCCCTGGCCGAGCAGGCCGGCTTCACCGGGGTGCAGGTGCACGCTGCCCACGGCTACCTGCTGAGCCAGTTCCTCTCGCCCCTGAGCAACCGCCGCGACGACCGCTGGGGCGGCTCGCTGGAGAACCGCGCACGCTTCCTGCTGGAAGCGGTAAAGGCGGTGCGCGCCCAGGTCTCGCCCGGCTTCTGCGTGGCGGTGAAGCTCAACTCGGCCGACTTCCAGCGCGGCGGCTTCGAAACCAGCGACGCGCGCCAGGTGGTGCTCTGGCTCAACGAATTGGACGTGGACCTGGTGGAGCTTTCCGGTGGCAGCTACGAGGCGCCGGCCATGCAGGGCGACGCCCGTGACGGCCGCACCCTGGCCCGCGAAGCCTACTTCCTGGAATTCGCCCAGGAGATCGCCGCCATCGCGCGCATGCCGGTGATGGTCACCGGTGGCATCCGCCGCCTGCCAGTGGTGGAGCAGGTGCTCGCCGGCGGCGTGGCCATGGCCGGCATCGCCACCGCCCTGGCCGTGGACCCCGCCCTGCCCCGCCGCTGGCGCAACGGCGAATCGAAGGCCAGCGCCGAGCTGCCGCCGATCCGCTGGAAGCGCAAGGCCCTGGCCGCGCTGGCCTACATGGCCCTGGTGAAATTCCAGATGCGCCGCCTCGCCACCGGCAACCAGCCGGACCCCAGCGCTTCGCCGCTGAAAGCGCTGCTGAACGAGCAGTGGAAGACCCTGGGCCGCACACGGCAGTACAAGAAGCAGATGAGCAGCCGGGGCTGATTGCGGCCAGCCTGCTTCCCGGGCTGAAGCCCGGGCTACGGGGTTGGCTCGTGTGGGTGGAGGTCGCTTTTTACCTCCACCAGCAGTGCCACAACGGGCCGCGAATGGTGGACCGATGGAGCGGGGTCCACCCTACATAAGCCTGCAACTGCGGTGTGGAGGCTCCCGGGCTGAAGTCCGGGCTACAGGGTGTGAATCACCCCTGATGCAACTCCCTCAATACCTCGGGATGCAGGCCGGCGACACGCAGCAGCGTGCGGGCGGCGCCGGACGGGTTGCGGCGGCCCTGCTCCCAGTCCTGAAGGATGCGAACGCTGACGCCCAGCAGCTCAGCGAAGTCGGATTGGTTGAGCCCAACCCGGGCACGGATCTCGGCAACAGGGGACAGCTGCACCTGGGTGGTCCGCGCGGCCTTGCCAGCCTTCATCGCTTTTACCGAGGCCAGCAGATCAGCCTGGAACCGCTCCATCTCGTCATCCATGCTTGATCACCTCTCTGAGTTGGGCGAGGAAGGCCATGGGCAGGTTGTCGAACTTCGCCTTGGTATAGACGATCAGCAACCAGATGGTTTCCGCGCTTTGAGCGTTGTAGTAGATCACCCGCGCCCCACCCCGCTTGCCGATGCCCGGGCGTGTCCAACGAACCTTGCGCAGGCCACTGCCACCGGGGATCACATCACCCGCCAGGGGGTTGGCTGCGATCCATGCAATGAACTCGTCGCGTTCATCCTCCTGCCAAATGGCAGAGGCATGGCGCTGGAAGATTTCCGTTTCTATCACCGTACGCATGGCGGCCTACCATACGGCAATGCCGTAGGCATGACAAAAGGCATATGGCTTATGCGTGTGTGGGTGGGTGGAGGTCGCTTTACCTCCACCGGCGGTGTCGCAATGGGCGGCTACGCGTGAGCCACTGTGCCGGCGTGCTCGGTGGCGGTGAGAAAGGTGCGGAAGCCAAGCTCGACGCCTGCACGCAGGGCGGCGGGGTCGAGCTGCCCGTCTTGCTCTTCCAGGCGTTTCAGGAAGCCGGGCCAGAGCGGCTGGCCTTCGCCGTGGCCGAGGTAGCCGAGGGCGCTATCGGCGCCGGACCAGTTGGCCTGGCGTACGCGGCCGGCGAGCAGGCGGGAGCCGAGGCGAGAGCCTTCCAGCACATAGGCGAGGCCCCAGAGGGAGCCGGTGTCGGTTGGGAGTGCCGTGGCGAGCGCATCGGGGATGGGCAGTTGCAGGGTTTGCAGGTCGCGGCACAGGGCTTCGCGGCGGCGGCGTTGCGGCCAGTCGTCCAGCAGCCGTTCGATGCCGGCGGTTTCCAGGGCCGGTTCCAGCGCCAGCAGTGCGCGGGCGTGGGCCTGGAGGAAGGCACCGTAGCCGGCGCGGCTTTCCAGCGAATAGGTCGAGTAGGCCTGGTCGACTCGCGCGTGCCAGTGTTCCCCCGACTCGCGCAGGAACTGCCGCAGGCTCATGCCGCCGCCCCTTTCAGTGCAGCGCTGAGCTTGGTGGCCAGCTCTTCATCGCGGAAGGGCTTCTGCACGATCACGCTGTCGCCCACATCCAGCTCATCGAGCTCGGCATAGCCGGTGATGAACAGCACCGGCAGCTGCGGATAGCGTTGCCGCGCCACGCGTGCGAACTCGGCGCCGTTCATGGCGGGCATGGCGAAATCGGTGAGCAACAGGTCGACGCCGTCATCGAGCTTTTCCAGGCCCCGTGCCGCACTCTCGGCCTCGCGTACCTGGTAGCCAAGGGCGTGCAGCAGCGCCGCAGTCACCTCACGCACGTTGTCGTCGTCGTCCACCAGCAGGATGGTGCGCTTCGGCCCGCCCAATGGGGGGTCGGCGGGCAGGTGCAATTCCGGTTGTTCTTCGCTGGCATCCGATTGGATGCAGGGCAGGAAGACCTTCACCGTGGTGCCCCGCCCTTCCTGTGTCTCGATGCGGACGCCACCGCCGGACTGCTTGGCGAAACCGAACACCTGGGCCAGCCCCAGACCGGAGCCCTTGCCCACTTCCTTGGTGGTGAAGAAGGGTTCGAAGGCCTTGGCCAGCACCTCGGCGCTCATGCCGCTGCCCGAGTCGGTGATCGCCAGCACTACGTAGGGGCCGGGCTCCGGGTCTTCGGGTCGCTGCGCGGGCTCGCTGATCACCTGGTTGGAGGTGCTCAGGCGCAGGGAACCGCCGGCGGGCATGGCATCGCGGGCGTTGATGGCCAGGTTGAGGATGATCATTTCCGTCTGGGTCGGGTCCACCAGTGCGCCCCACAGGCCGGGAGCGGTGTCGGTCTCGATCCAGATGGCGCCGCCCAGGGTGCGCTGGAGCATGTCCAGCAGCCCTTGCACCGTGTCGTTGAGGTTGACCGCTACCGGTTCCAGGCGCTGGCGCCGGGCGAAGGCGAGCAACTGGCCGGTGAGCTTGGCGCCACGCTCGCCGGCTTCCTTGATGTTCTGCAGGCGGCCCTGGGTGCGCTCGAAGGTGCCCCGGGCCAGGTCGCGCTCGATGAAGGTGGTGCTGGCGAGGATCACCGTCAGCAGGTTGTTGAAGTCGTGGGCCACGCCCGCCGTGAGCTGGCCAACCGCCTCCAGGCGCTGCATCTGGTGCAGGGCCGCTTCGGCGCGCTGGCGCTCGAGGATCTCTTCGCGCAGTTGCTGGTTGGTGGTGGCCAGTTCGTCCATCACCGCACGCTCGGAGCTGATGTCGCGCACGGCGGCGTACATCAACCCCTCGTCGGGGACCACCGTCCAGGACAGCCAGCGGTACTCGCCATCCTTATGGCGCATGCGATTGACGAAGCGGGTGGAGACATTGCCATTGGCGATGTTCTCGGCCTCTTGCAAGGTGGCGTCGATGTCGTCCGGATGGATCAATTGCCAGAGCTGCACACGGGTCAGCTGCTGGCGGGTGAGGCCGAGGGTCTCTTCCCAGGCGGGGTTGAGGGCGATGGGCGTCATGTCGAAGCGCAGCACCGCCAGCAGCTCGCGGGAGAGTTCCCAGGTGCGGTCGCGCTCGCGGGTGCGGCGCTCCACGCGCTCGCCCAGCATCTCGTTGAGGCGCTGCAGGGCTTCGGTGGCGTACTTCTGCTCGCTGATGTCCTGCAATACGCCGATGAAGCGCACGCAGCGGCCGTCTTCGAAAAAGGCCCGGCCACTGGTCTGTACCCAGCGCTCGCGGCCGCCGGGCAGTTGCAGGCGGTACTCGACCTGGTATTCGTTGCCGCTGTCCTGGGACAGCGCCTCGTTCATCTTGCGCTCGAGGTAGGGGCGGTCCTTCGGGTGACAGCGGTCGAGGAAGGTACGCAGGTTGATCTCGGCGTCCTGGGGCAGCTCGTAGAGCGCCTTGCAGCGCTCGTCCCAGATGACCCGGTCGCCCTCGGGCTGGTAGTCCCACATGCCCATGCGCGCCGAGTCGATGGCCAGGCGTGCGCGTACCTCCACTTCCATCAGCGCTTCTTCGGCCATCCGCCGGCGACGACGCTCGTGCACCTCGGAGAGCGCGCGGGTCACCGCCTTGGGCAGCAGGCTGAGGTTCTGCTTGAGCACGTAGTCGATGGCGCCCTGGCGCATCATCTCCACCGCGTGCTCCTCGCCGAACACGCCGGAGAGGAAGATGAACGGGGTCTTGGGTGCGAGGCGTCGCGCCACTTCCAGGGCCTGGGCACCGGAGGAGCCGGGCAGGATGAAGTCGCAGAGGATCAGGTCGTACTGCCCGCGCAGCAAGGCTTCTTCCACGGCCCGGTGGTGGTAGACCAGGGTGGACTCCACCGACAGGCCGCTGCGTTCGAGCGTCAGCAGGGCCAGCTCGGCATCACGGGAGCTGTCTTCGACTAACAGCAGGTTCAAAGGCTTCGGCGGCATGGACGGTCGTCGTGGCTTCCTGTTTCCCGGCATGGGGCCGAGGTATGGCGGGTGTCGCGGCTCAGGTGACCGGGCGGCGCTGGAGGCGCAAGGAACCGGGTGGCGGCTCGTTGAGCACGGCCCAGAAGATGCCCAGGTCGGAGATGGCCGCGACGAATTCCTTGAATTCGACCGGCTTCACCACATAGGCGTTCACCCCCAGCGCATAGGCACGCTCCAGGTCGGGCTCTTCCCGCGAGGAGGTGAGCATGACCACGGGGATGCTGCGCAGCTCGGCGCTCTCGCGCACGGTCTTGAGCACCTCGAGGCCGTCGATCTTGGGCAGCTTGAGGTCCAGCAGCATCACCGCCGGATTGCCGTCGTCGCGCCCGGCGTAGGCATTGCGGCGGAACAGGTAGTCAAGCGCCTCGGCGCCATCACGCAAGACGATCACATCGTTGGCGAGCTGGCTGCGCTCCAGGGCCACGAGTGTCAGTTCGAGGTCGTGCGGGTTGTCTTCAATCAGAAGGATGGGTTTGAGCATCGTCGATCCTCATGGTTGCTGTTGCGGTGTTTCCTGCCCACGCAGGGGCAGTGCGAAATAGAAAGTCGCGCCTTCGTCCAACCGGCCCTCGGCCCAGACCCGGCCATCGTGGCGCTCGATGATGCGGCGCACGCTGGCCAGGCCGATGCCGGTGCCTTCGAACTCTTCCATGCGGTGCAGGCGCTGGAACACGCCGAACAGCTTGCCGGCGTACTCCATGTCGAAACCCACGCCGTTGTCGCTCACGGCCACCACCACCTCGTTGCCTTCGACACGAGCGCTGACCTCGATGATCGACGGGCTGCGATCGCGGCTGTACTTGATGGCGTTGGACAGCAGGTTGCGCATCGCCAGGTGGAGGAAAGCGGCATCGGCGGTGACCACCGGCAGCCCCTCGATGCGCCACTCGACGCGACGCCCTTCGAAGTCCGGCGCCATCTCGGTGCGGATGGCCTCCACCTGCGCCTGCAGGTCGACATCGGAGAGGCGCAGGGCGGCACGGCCCATCTGCGAGAAGCTCAGCAGGTTGTCCACCAGGGTGCCGGCGAAACGCGCCGACTCGCCGATATGCTCGAGGAAGCGCAAGCCCCGCTCGGACAGGCGCTCGCCCTCGAACTCCCCCAGCAACTCGGCGTAGCCGGCGATGTGCCGCAGGGGCGCGCGCAGGTCATGGGAAACGCTGTAGGAGAAGGCTTCCAGCTCCTTGTTGGATCGTTTCAGCTCGCCGGCCAGTTGGGCCAGCTCCTCGGCCTTGCGCAACACGATGCCGAGCACCGCCGTACGCAGTTCGGCGACCCCTTCCACCTCCAGCGGGTCCCAGGGCGTGCAGTAGCCCTTCACCGTCTCCTGCCAGCTCTCGAAGCTGCTGCGCGGGTTGAGCGCGCCACCCGGGCCGATGCTCTTCTCCGGCCGGCCGGCCCACTCGACGGTGCGCACCTGCTCCGGGCGGAACCACAGCAGGTAGTGGGAGTGGATCTGCGAAATGGCCACCGCCAGCACGCCACCAACGTGGCGGGCCAGCTCGGGCAGCTCGGTGATGTCACGGCCGATGTTGTCGGTGTGGAACACCTCGCCGTCGCGCCGTGCCAGCCAATGCACCAGGGCGTTGACCTGGGCCTCGGGCGGTGTCTGCCCCACAAGGTCGCAACGCGCGGCGGAGATGATCGCGGCGCCACTGGCGCGAGCGAACCCCAGGAAGGTGTCCGGCAAGGCCAACAGGCCGGCGGCGACGCTGTCGCGGTCAGCCATGGACGAGAGCATGTGCACGATGTGCTGGCGCAGGCCGAGCAGGCGCCGGGTCTGGCCGTGGGCTTCGCGGCTTTCGATCTGCAGCGACAACACGCTGCCCATCAGTTCGCAGGCGATGCGGGTCTGGAAGCCCACCGTGCGTGGCTGCTCGTCATGGCAGGAGATGAGCCCCCAGAGCCGGCCACGGACGACGATGGAAATGGACATCGAAGCCATGGTGCCCATGTTGCGCATGTACTGCAGGTGCACCGGGGAAACGCTGCGCAGGGCGGCGAAACTCAGGTCCAGCGGCTGCCCGGTGAGCGGGTTGTCCACCGGCTGCAGGGGCGAAGGCTGGTAGTTGGCGTCCTCGATCACGCGGATGCGGTTGGCGCAGTAGAGCGCGCGGGCCTGCTGGGGGATGTCGGAGGCCGGGAAGCACAGGCCCAGGTAGCGCGGGTAGCCGGCGTCGGCCTCCTCGGCCAGCACCAAGCCGTTGCCTTCGGCGTCGAAGCTGTAGGCCTTGACCCGGCCGAAGCCAGTGACGCGCTTGAGCTCGGCCACCGCGAAGCGGCAGAGCGCCTCGATGCTCTCGGCCTCCTGCAGGCGGCCGATGAACCCACGCAACAGGGTGTAGATGCCGCCATCCGCAGCGCCCCCCTCGGCGGCGGGCTCGAACTCGGCGATCAGCACCCGGTCGTGGCGGTGCACCATCATCGCGATCGGCTGCCCGGCGCGGGTGCCGCAGGTGAACAGCACATCGCCGATGTGGAAGGGCTTGTGCTCGCCGTCCTCCAACTGCGCCAGGTGCTTGTGCAGCACCTCGCTGTCCTGCAGGAGTTCGTCGAACCGGCAGCCGAGCAGTTCCTCGACGGGAAGGCCGAGCCAGTCGACAACGTTGGCGCTGGCCTGCACCACGCGCCCATCGGCCTCGTCGAACACCAGCATGAAGCCGTGTGGCTGGATGCTGCCGGGTATGCGAATGGCTTCCCGCGCGCAGTTCTCGCTTGCGGTGGCCAGTGCCGCGACACTGTCGCTGGGTGTCAAAACGCGATCTCCTTCGATGCCCCACTGCCGCCCCCCCGGTTCACCGAAGGGGTCAGCGACCGTTGCCGGCCGTTCTGGAGCCGCGCATTCCATTGATTCAAGGGCGACAAACTAACAGAAAGCGGCGCCACAATCGTGACGATCGACCCGGTTTATCGCCGTGGATTTCATGATGGATTGAGCGCAAGGATCGCGAAAAATTCCCTAACAGTTGCTGCGCGCGTTGCCCCGGAACTCAGCTCACCATGGCGCGGCGGTTGCTCTGGCGCTCCAGTTTGCGGCGCTCCACCAGGGTCTTGGCGGCGGTCATCTGGATCGGCCCGCCGGTGAAGGTGGGCAGCTCACGGGAGAGCCAGATATTGCCCTCGCCTTTCCAGGTGACCTCGCCAGAGGCCAGCTTCATCTCGCGCATCACGTCACGGATCAGGCCACGCACACGTTCCTTGCAGAACACCGCATCGCTCTGGATGGCCTTGCTCATGGCGGCCTCGCCCTGCTTGCCCAGGGTGAGCAGCAGCATGCCGTCGGGGCGGGGCTTGATGGACACCTCGAAGCCGGGGAATGCGTCGAATAATTCTTTGATGGCGATCTGCATTGTCATTGCTCCCTTATTTTTTTCTTTGAGCTCAAACCACTGCACCCGCTGTGCCAGTTGAGCCGAATGAAAAAAACCAGACAATTCAATGACCTGGATATCTTTGACATCAATGTGCCAGTTGCAATTTGCACGATACCCCCGGGCGGGCCATGCAAACTGCACTGAACTTTCGGACGGGTCGCCACGCTGCGCTCGAACCCGATGGCGAAAAAACGGTCGTCCGATGCGCCAGCCCTGTTTCGCCACCGCGGATGAGCGCCTCGCTAGGGCGCCGACCCGCCCTGCCGTGCCGTGCCCGGCGAATGGCCGAACCAGCGACGGAACGCGCGGTAGAAGGTGCTCACATCCTTGAACCCCAGCGCCTCGCTGATCGCCTGCAACGGGTCACCCCGGCGCACCCGCTGCAGGGCCAGCTGGCTACGCTCCTGCTCCAGCAGCTCGGTGAAGCTGGTGCCCTGCTCGCGCAAACGCCGGTAAAGGGTCGGCCGGCTGAGGTGCAGGGCCTCGCAGAGAGACTCGATGCCCGGCCCACCGGCGAGATCGGCGCGGATCATCAGGCGCACCCGCTCGGCCAGGTCGCTCTCGGCCCTCACCTGCTCCAGGGCTGCCCGCGCCCGCTCCGCGAGCAAGGCCTTGAGGTAAGGGTTGGCGCTGTGGATGGGGCGGGCGAGCTGCCCATGGGCGAGGTACAGGCGGTTGGCGGCGCAGCCAAACTGCACCTCGGTGCCGAACGCCTCGGCAAAATATTCCGCATAGGCTGGGCGCGGGCCGGCGAACTCGACCCGCTCGGGCACGAAGCCCTCCCCCGCCAGCTCCCGCCCCCACCGCACCAGCGCCACCAGGCTGCGCTCCACCGCCGCCTGTGGATAACCCCGCCCGGCGGCGAACGCCAGTTCGAGGCACAGGCAGCCATCGGTGTCGCGGGAGGTCCAGTGTTCGGAGGGGTTCATCAGCGCGCCGTGCTGCAGGAAGGTCGACAGCGCCTCCCCCACCGATGCGCACTGGAACAACAGGCTGGCCAGCAGGCCGCGCTTCTCCGGGTTGAACGCCTGGCCGATCAGCACGCCGATGTGCGGCAACGCCGGGTTGCCCGCCGCCAGTTGCCAGAGCCCCAGCAGCAGGCGCTCGTCCAGGCGCTGCTCCTGCAACGGCAGCGCCGGGTCGCACGACGCCAGCAGCCGATCACGGGACAGCCCCACGGCCTGCAACTGCGCCGCCTCGACGGCACCCAGTTGCAGCAGCAGGTCATGCAGGTCGAGCACCGCAAGGGCGGAGACACGGGTAGGGCTCATGGCAGGCATTCCTTGTTCCTGCGCGGACAGTACCGCCTGGCAGGCATCGCCGCCAGCGCAGAGAGGCTCGCCTCAGGCCGCCTCGGCGCGCATCGCGGCCTGCACCTGCGGCCGCGCCCCGATGCGTGCCCGGAACGCCGCCAACGCCGGCCAGGGCGCCAGCTCGATGGCGAAGAAATCCACCCAGCCGAGCACGGTGAACAGGTAGGCATCGGCCACGCCGAAGCGCCCGTCCAGCAGGTAGTCGGCCTGGCCCAGCACGCTTTCCAGGTAGTCGAAGCGCTTGAACAGGCGGGTGCGGAAGATCGCCTTCACCTCCTCCGGGATCGCCGTGTTGAACAGCGGGCTCATGCCGGCGTGGATCTCCCCGGAGATGAAGTTCAGCCACTCCTGCAGGCGCACCCGCTGCAGGGTGCCGTTGGCCGGCGCGAGCCCGGCTTCCGGCCGCAGGTCGGCCAGGTACTGGACGATGGCCGTGCCCTCGGTCAGCACCTCGCCATTGTCCAGCTCCAGCGCGGCGACGTAGCCCTTGGGGTTGATGACGAGGAAATCGTCGCCGTGCTCGGTGAGCTTGCTGCGGTTATCCACACGGACCGCCTCGAACGGCAGGCCCAGCTCCAGCAGCACGATATGCGGTGACAGCGAACAGGTACGGGGGGCGTAGTACAGCTTCATGGCGACTCCTTGCACGGGCCACCCCCGGAATGGGGGCGCGGCGGGAGTATCGACGCAGCGGTTCTCTTTTTGAAGAAGGGAGAAATCTGTAGCTTAGGTACAAAATATATACTTGGAACCCCCATGAAGAAGAACGTATCCGGCTGTTCGGTGGAGGAAGCCATGCACCTGCTCGGCGGCCGCTGGCGCCTGCTGCTGGTGTCCTACCTGCTCGACGGCACCAAGCGCTTCAACGACCTGCGCCGCGACATCCCGCACATCTCCCAGCGCATGCTCACCCTCGATCTACGCGCCCTGGAAGAGGCCGGCATGGTGCAGCGCACCGTCTACCCGGAAGTGCCGGTGCGGGTGGAGTACCAGCTCACCGAAGACGGCCAGCGCCTGCGCAAGGTGGTGGAAGTGGTCAAGGAATTCGGCCTCTGGCTCAAGGCAAGACCGCCCCACGAAGAAGCCGAAGCCCCCACGCCGAAGCACCCGCAACGGTAGACGACGCTTCACCCGTCCACCATTCGCGTCCACATGCAGCACCAGTTGTAGCCCGGGCTTCAGCCCGGGGATGCAGGCAACTCCGCTCCCGGGCTGAAGCCCGGGCTACGCAGCTACAACCATTCGTACCCCATCGAAGCACCGCCGGTGGAGGTGAAGAGCGACCTCCACCCTGCACACCGGTCAGCTCCGCGCGGGGATCAGTTCTTCACCCAGTTCTCGAAGCGCTGCTCCAGCTCGCCGTGGGCGGCCCAGAACTTCACGCTCATCGGCAGGGCGCCGCTGATGTTCTGCGGGGCGGTGGGCAGGGTGGCGGCGATGGCGGGGTCGATCATGGCGATCGCCTTGTTGTTCACCGGGCTGTAGGAGATGCCTTCGGCGAAGGCCTTCTGGCGTTCCGGCTGGCTGGCGAAGGCGACGAAGGACTTGGCCAGGTCGCCCTTCCACGAGCCCTTGGGCAGGGCCCAGTAGTCGAAGTCGTAGATGCTGCCGGTCCAGACCATGGCCAGGGAACGGGTTTCCTTCTGCGCGGTGGCGATGCGGCCGTTGTAGGCGGCGCTCATGGCCACCTTGCCGTCCTGCAGGGCGCGCACCGGTTCGGCACCGGCCTTCCACCAGACGATGCTGGACTTGATCTCGTCGAGCTTGCGGAAGGCGCGCTCGACGCCGGCCGGGGTGTCCAGCACCTGGTAGACGTCCTTCGCCGCGACGCCATCGGCCATCAGGGCGAACTCGAGGTTGTACTTGGCGCCGTGGCGCAGGCCGCGCTTGCCGGGGTACTTGCGCAGGTCCCAGAAATCGCTCCAGCCGCTGGGTGCGTTCTTGATCTTCGCCGAGTCATAGGCGAGCACCGTGGACCAGACGAAGATGCCGATGCCGCAGGGCTGGATGGTGCCGGGCACAAAATCGCCGGGATTGCCGAGGAAGGCCGGATCGAGCTTCTCGAACAGCCCCTCCTCGCAACCACGCGCCAGTTCCGGCGCCTCCATCTCCACCACGTCCCAGGTCACGTGGCTGAGTTCGACCATGTGCTTGAGCTTGTCCAGGTCGCCGTTGTACGAGCCGTGCACCACGGCGTTGCCGGTGCTCGCCTTGAAGGGCTTGAAGAAGGCTTCCTTCTGCACGTCCTTGTTGGCGCCACCGAAGGTGATCACCGTGACGAATTCCGCCGAGGCGGGCAGGCTGGCGCAGGCCAGGAGGAAACCGAGGGCACGTCGTACAGCAACATCCATGGAGCATTCCTTATTGTCGATTGGCGGTGTGGCCGCGGGTCGACCGCGGCGCTGCCCGGATTCTCACAGTGCCCCTTGGTTGCCAGGTGCGCGACAGCGACATGCCGCTGCCTCCCACCGCCCCTGGCGGGCACCGGGTCCGGATCTGCCGCACAGTCTGAACGCAACGCCCGTCACACATATTGCTTTCCGTCACAGTGGCGAGTGCTGCACAGGCTCTGGCACGGGCGTTTCAGGTTGCCGTGATCAGCTAGGCAACCCTCGCAAGGCGATTGCAACCGAACGCCATGTGGATTGAAACCGCGCGCCATGCCGCTGCGGGCGGCGCAGCCCTAGCATCGGGGCATCTGCCATCAGGAGCCGCGCCATGCCCAGCCACCGCATCGAATCCCTCAGCGCCCTGCGCCAGCTGATCAGCGAACCGCCCGCGCTGATGAAGAAACGCCTGCAGCCGGTGATCGACGCCCACTGCCTGACCATCATCCGCAACGCCAGCGTCTGCGCCGTCGGCCTGGCCGGCGCCGACAGCGACATCGCCTTCCTCGACCTGCACGCCACGCCGGTGATCCTCGCCGAGGGCAACCACATCCGCCTCGCCTGGCCGGCCGGCCTGGCCCTGCCCAGGATGGACGGCCAGACGCCCAGGCCCTGCAGCCTGCTCTTCATCATGCCGGGCATCGGTTTCGCCCTGCGCGCCAATGGCCACTGCCATCCACGGGGTGTGGAAGCAGGCGTGGTGCTGGAGTTCCAGGCTGATGCACTGTTCCTGCATTGCTCGCGGGCCATGGTGCGGGCGGATTTCTGGACGCCACGCGAACACCTCGACGGGTGGCCGGCCGAGCGGGGCGAAGGCGTGCTCTCCGACGCCGCGCAGGCTTTCATCGCCCGTTCGTCCTACCTGCTGATGCTGACGCGCAATGCCGAGGGCGACACCGAGATTTCGCCACGCGGCGACCCGGAAGGCTTCATCGGCGTCATCGATGGGCGACGGCTGCTGATCCCCGAGCGGCCGGGCAACAAGGTGGCGGTGTCGCTGAGCAATATCCTCGCCTGCGACGAACTGAAGCTGGCCTTCCTGCTGCCGGGCTCGGCGAACGTACTCAGCGTCACCGGCCGCGCCCATGTGAGCGCCGACCCGCAGCTGCTGGGCCCGCTCTCGGTGAACGGCAAGGCCCCGGTGCTGGGTACCCTGATGGAGGTTGAGCGCTTCGCCTTCGTCGAGGCACCCGAGCTGGTCGAAGCCGGCCTGTGGCGCCCGGAAACCCACCTGGCACCGAGCGACATCCCCTCCTTCCCGAAAATGCTGGCCGAACACATGAACGGCACCGGCCTGCTGGGCAAGGCCACCACCCTGGTGGTGGACGCGGTGGTGCGGCACGACCTCAAGCACCTGTATTGAGGGGCAACATCGATAAGCACTACACCCGCCCGCAGGGCACCTCTAAAAACGTAGGCGAGGCAGTCAGTGCAAGGCAAAAACAGGCGAAAAAGCGCAGTTTACGCAGTGTAAATGAGCATTTTGAGCCTGTTTTTAACGCAGCAATGGCAACGCAGGTAGTTTTTAGAGATGCCCGCAGCGACATGTCGCCTGAATGGACATATCCACGCACCTGGCCTATACCCAAGGCTCCTTCCCGCCAGGTGCATCGCCATGAAGCGCTCCATCGACCACGTCCGCTGGGACCTCGCCCAGCGCTACCGGCTCATCGAAACCGTGGCCTGGTGGGAAGGCCGGCTGACCACCAACCACCTGATGCAGAGCTTCGGCATCAGCCGCCAGCAGGCCTCCAAGGACATCAACGCCTACCTCAACGAGCACGCGCCGAAGAACCTCGTCTACGACAAGCACCTCAAGGGCTACAAACCCGGCAAGGGCTTCAAGCCGCTGTTCATCGACGGCAGCGCCAGCGCCTACCTGCACCTGCTGGACCAGAACCGCGAACGCTCGCCGCACATCGAAGGCCTGGCCCTGGCCTATGCCCACACCGAGGTGCTACAGGTGCCGGACCGCAGCATCCGCCCCGAGGTATTGCGCCCCATCCTCCAGGCCTGCCGTGAAGGCCTGCGCCTGGAGACCGAGTACGTGTCCCTGGCCCACCCGGAATCGGAAACCCGCGTCATCGCCCCGCACACCCTGATCTTCACCGGCATGCGCTGGCATGTACGCGCCTATTGCGAGAAGAACCGCGACTACCGCGACTTCGTGCTCAGCCGCTTCCGTGGCGAGCCGGACCTGATGGACGAATCCGAGCAGGGCCGCGACGGCGACGAAGGCTGGATGACGGCGGTGGAGGTGATCCTCACCCCCGATGCGCGGCTCAAGCCGGCGCAGCAGGCGATCATCGAGGCGGACTACGGCATGCAGGGCGGCCAGCTGGTTATCCACAGCCGCGGCGCCCTGGTGCAGTACGTGCTGCAGCGCTACCAGATCGACCCGAACAAGGTGCAGGCCAAGCCGGTGGCGCAGCAGATCGTGGTCGCCAACCTGGAAGAACTCGGGCGCTGGCTCTACAGCTGAGCCCCTCATGTAGCAACCTCAACGCTCCCGGGCTGAAGCCCGGGCTACGCCGGTCACCCTGTAGCCTGGGCTTCAGCCCAGGGCCTTCCCCTGCACAGCCAACACCCCGGTATAAAGCTCCGGCCGCCGATCACCCTGCACATCGTTATGCCCACTGATGCGCTTGTCCCGCGCTGCCCCCAGGTCCAGCGAGGCCAGCAGCAACTGCTCGCCGCCCTCGCCCGCCGGCCCGGCCAGGGGATAGCCGTCGGCATCCACCAGCACCGAGCCTTCGACCCAATCCACGCCCCGCTCGTGGCCGTGGCGGTCACAGGCGGCGATGGTCATCCGGTTCACCGCCGCATTGGCCTGCACCCGCACCACTTCGGCGGGGCGCTCGCCCGCCGGGCGCGGGCCTCGCGGCCAGTTGACCGGGGCGCAGAGCAACTCGGCGCCGGCCAGTGCCGGCAAGCGCACCCACTCGGGGAATTCGAGGTCGTAGCAGATCATCACCGCGATGCGCCCGAAGGCCGTGTCCACCACCGGCGGCGCGGCATCGCCCGGGCTGAAGATCGCCTTCTCGCCATCCCACAGGTGCGCCTTGCGGTACAGGGCGCGCAAGCCGCCGGCATCCACCACGGCCGCGCTGTTGGCCAGCGTGCCGTCGTCGCGCAGCTCACAGAAACCCGCCACCAGCACGATATCCAGCTCGGCGGCCAGGCTTATCCACAGGCGCAGGCTGGGGCCATCCGGCGTCTCGGCCAGGGCCTGTGCCTCAGCGCGGTCGCGGAACAGGTAGCCGCTCTGCACCAACTCCGGCAGCACCACCACCCGGGCACCGCGCTGCGCCGCCTGGCGCACCACACGCTCGACCAAGGCGCGGTTGTAGTCCAGCTCGCCGATGCGCGGGGCGACCTGGCAGCAGGCCACCGTGACTTTCTTCTGCGTGCTCATGGCTGTTCTCCTGCGTTCTCAAGGCGTTGCTTGTCCGCCTCGGCCAGCTGGCGTTCGGCGGCAAGGTCCAGGCGCCGGCTCAGCAGCCAGTAGCTGCGGCAAGCCCACGGCGAAGGCGATATCCGCGCCGCCCAGGGCTGCTGTGAAGGGGCCGGTCCAGAAGCTCAGGGCCATGAAGGGCACCATCGCCAACAGGCCAAGCCCGTAGGCGGTGAGGCCGGCGACCGACCAGCCGCGATAGAGGCCATGGCGGTTGAAGATCTCGCCGATGGCGTAGTGCCCGCGTCGCACCAGGTAGAAGTCCACCAGGTTGACCGCCGTCCAGGGCACCAGGAAATACAGCATCAGCAGCACGAAGGTGTTGAAGCTGCCCAAGTAGCTCTCGGGGATCAGCCGCGCCACGGCGAGGATAATCGCCGCGATCACCAGGATGCCGATCACCCGCAGGCGCAGCGTCGGCTTCACCTTGGTGAAGGCATCGATGGCGCTGACGCTGGTGAGCATGGCGCCGTAGCAGTTCACCGCCATGATGCCCACCAGCGAGGGCACGGCGATCAGCACGACGAAGGTGCCGAAGCCGTCGAACAGGCGGTTGCCCACCTCGCGGATGCTGCCGATGGCGTCCGGTGCCGGCAGCGCCGAGGCGAGGAAGGCCCCAAGGGACATCAACCACAGCGCCGAGCCGCCGGCGCCCAGGTAGGTCCAGAAGATCACCTTGCCGGGCGGCGTGTCCTCGGGCAGGTAGCGCGAGTAGTCGGAGACATACACCGAGTAGCTGATCTGGTAGCCCGCCGCCGCCGACAGCTGGACCAGGAAGGCGCTCCAGGAGAAGGGCCCGGCGGCCAGCGCGGCATCGGCCCGCAGCTCGCGGATGGCCAGCAGGGTCAGCACGCCGAACACCGCGATCATCAGCCAGGTCAGCCAGCGCTGCACCCGGTGCAGCAGGTCGTGCCCGACTATCGCCAGCAACACCGCCAGGCCCACCAGCAGCAGGTACAAGGGCGTACGCGCCCCGGGCAGCACGGTGTTGATGGCATCGGTGGCGAGGATGACGTTGAACACGTTGAAGCCGATGTACACCCCCACCACCGCGATGAAGGGCACCACCGCGCCCCGAAAGCCGAACTGCGCCCGTGACTGGATCATCTGCGGCAGGCCCATGCGCGGCCCCTGGTTGGCGTGGAAGGCCATGAAGAAGGTGCCGATGGCCACGCCTATCAGAATCGCCAGCATCGACGGCAACGCCCCCAGCCCCAGGGCGGGCCCGGTGAAACCGGTGACCAGGGTGGTAAGCACGAAGTTGCCGGTGAACCAGAACGGGCCCTGGTGCCAGACCTTGCCGTGGCGCTCGCTGCGCGGCACGTAGTCGATGGAGCGCACCTCGATCTTCGGGCGCGGGGCTTGGGTGGGCTGGGTTTGATACATGGGAATTCCTCATCCAGAACGTGAAGGCGCGGCCAGGGTTGGCGCGCATGAGCGGTCACGGGGGCGGGATCAGGCAGGCGGAGTGTCGCAGCAGGCAGGCAGCAGGTCGTCCATGGGTGTCTCGGCTTGTTCTAGTCGTTGTGCGGCCGACTCTAGCCAAGGGGGACGCGGGGAAACATCGGATAAATCAAATACTTGGTTCAGGGATATGACAACTGATCCGGCAACGCCGGCAAGCCCCGGAGCGCCAGGCATCGGCGCCCCGGGCCTCGGTTCAGCCCTGCTGGCTTTCCATGTAGCGGATCAGCAGTGCCTCCAGCGCCTCGTCCATCTGCTGCCTGTACGCGTCGAAGCCTTCACGGGCGAAGTCATCCAGCTTGCGGTTCAACCCGATGGCTTCTTCCTGGCTGGGGAACTGCGACTCCACGGCCCGGTAGATGGCGAAGGTGAAGTTGCCGGCGAGGTCTTCCAGGTCGCCGTTGGCGATGTTCATGCCCATGCGCCGACAGCTGAGCTGGAAGTCCTTCATCAGCTCGGATTCGGCGATCTGCTCCATGGGTTTGGCCACGCTGCGCAGCGTCTTGCGACCACCGTCGACGTTCTGCTGGGCGTAAGGGACGATCAGTGCGCTGAGCAGCGGGTAGAACAGCTCGGCGATCTGGTCCTCGTCGAAGCCGGCCTGCTCGCGCAGCATGTGGCCCATGGAGGCGATGGCGTAACCCAGCCCCAACAGGGTGGTTTCATCGCTGGCCAGGGCCGCCTGCTCGTTGGCACTCAGCGGTGCCTGCTGGGCGCGGGCCACGAAGCGCGGCACCTGCATCGCACCGGTCAATACGCCCATGCCGAACTGGATGGTGTGGAACTGCTCCAGCCCCTGCTGGAACTCCTCGGTATCGCGCTGCCGGGCGCTGGCGCCACGGGCATGGGCCTCGAACTGCTCGAGGTATTGCTGCCCCTCCTCCTGCTTGCGGCGGAACAGCGACGGCCGCTGCGCCACGGCCGGCTCGGCGCGCTTGGCGAAGCTGGCCAGGCCCTTGCTCGGTGCAGGGCTCGCCGGCTCCGGCGCCTCCAGCAGCTCGCCTTCCAGCTCAGGGCCGATGATGCGGTCGATGATCTTGTCGCGGTTGCTGATCATGAACTGCACGAACACCTGCTCCCTCAGCGCCAGGCGTACCACGCTCGGCAGGAAGGCATAGAGGTACACCGCGAACTTCTCGATGTTCTCGTCATTGCGCAGGGCCGCGAGGGAGGCTTCGCCGGTCTTCTCCTTGAGCAGCGGGATGATCTTCGACTTGTTCTGCTCGATGGCGTTGGCGATGAAGCCGAACAGCTTCTCGCTGGCCTTGGAGTCCTTGCCCTTGGCGTCCACCGCCACGACCTCCGGCTGCGACTCGGCCAGGGCCTGCACCGCCGGCACCGACATGCTCTGCTCCACCTCGCTGGACAGCTGCGCCTGCTGCTCGACGGCGGGCGCGGCGACGCTCACCGGTGCCGCAACCGCCTCGGCCACCGGCGCGGGCTGATCGGCAAGCTGGCCCTGCAGGTCCTGCAGGCAGTCGTTGATGGTGTCGAAGAAGTCCCCCAGTTCGGCCTCGCCGAGCTGGGTCAATTGTGCGATCTCGCGCTGGTTGACGAAGACCTTGCGCTTGCTGATGGCGATGCCGGTGAGGAACTTCCAGAAGAACAGGCGGGGTGAATCCATCATCATCTTCATGGCGATCCGCGTGTCGCCGATCAGCATCCCCTCCTTGGCGCCCCCGAACAGGGTGTCGTCGACCAGCACGATCACCTCGTCCGCCGTCATGCTGTTGCCATAGGACGCCAGGGCCGCCTGCAGCTTCTTCGGCGGAATGTTCGGCGCCACGAAGACCTTGTCGGACTCGATGCGCAAGGCGCACTCGCGCACGTAACCGATCAGCACCGCCAGCTGCTCGGCCGGCAATTCCCCGGTGGCCTTCGGCGCCGCCTCCACCGGCGCGGCAACCGGTTTGCCGGGCGCATCGGCCTGGCCGCCCAGCCACTCGGCCAGTACCTCGAAGCAAGCGGTCAGGTCACGCTTGTCGGGCATGTTGAATTTCATCACGTCGCGGCCATTGATGAAGGCGCGCTGGTCATGGGACTGGACCTGCCTGATCTCGATGAACAGGTATTCGGTGGGCTCCGCAAAGGGCTCGCGGAAGAGAATGCGGTCGCTGCAGATCAGGCAGCCATCCTTGCCGCTGCCGAACATGGTGTTGTCGATCAGGGCCACGATCTCACGTGCATCCCCCTTGAACTTGAACGCCTCCATGGCGTTGCTCAGCAGCTTGGGGGGAATTCCCGGGGCCAGGTGGATGCGGCTGCAGCTGCTGAAATTCTTCTGCCGGTAAAACTCGACCAACGACATACAACGTCTCCTTCAGGTCCTTGAAGCCCACGTTTCCCGTGGGCATCGACAACGCCCGCCAGGCACTCGCCACCCCGTAAAGCCCGAGATAGAGCGCCCCCTGACGTCGTTCACGAATGCAAAGGAGCGTCAGACTGCCTGGAGAGCCATCATTGCGACATTATCCGTTAGTCCGGTTACCGGTAAAGCAACGCCGGCAGCGGTGATGCCCCGTCATAGCCCGACGCCGCATCCACACTCACCCAACACAAAGGGAATTGTCATGAGCGTGATCATCGAAAGCCCGCCGCTGCAGCCCCTGGAGCCGGTGCTCCGCACCTGGGTCGAATGCGTAAGGCAGTACGTCTCCGTCTGGGGCGGCGAAGACCTGCCCTACTGGTACAACGAGCAATCCAACGTCAGCGTGCTGTGCGGTGCAGCCTGGCGCGCGGGCTGGACCGCCCTGGAGGAATACCAGGTGGGCAGGATCGGTGACGAAGCCGAGTACGGCGCGGGTCGCAACGACCTCTATATCGCCAATGACGAGCACGGCTTCTGCATCGAAGCCAAGGTGGCCTACCTGGAGATCACCGACCTGGCCGCTGCGGGCACAGTGCTGGCGGCCCGCTGCGCACTGGCCACGGCCGATGCGCGCTCGGCGGATATCGAGGGCCACAAGGTCGGTGCGGTTTTCGCCATCCCCTATCGCCAGGGCGCGCAGGCGTCGGCGGAAGAACAATTGGCCTTCATCGACTGGTTGCAGGACAAGCACTTCGGTGCCGTGGCCTGGGTGGCGCCGGCCACCGTTCCGAACCTGCGCAGCCACGACGACAGGCACTACCCACTGGCGGCCCTGGTGCTGCTGAACGCCTGACGCAGCCCGTCGGCACGCACGCCATCCGGCCTTGCGGCCCGAGCGGGCCAGGGGGGTGGCGTGATATCGTTGCGCCTTTCGCTTTACCAGCTCCGGAGCGGTACATGAAGTTCATCCACCAGCGCGAACACCTCAACGAAGGCGACATCGTGGTCATCGAGTGTTCGCAGGTCTGCAACATCCGCCTGATGAACGATGCGAACTTTCGCAGCTTCAAGAACGGTGGCCGCCACACCTACCACGGTGGGGCCTTCGACAAGTTCCCGGCACGCATCACCGTGCCCAGCACCGGCTACTGGAACATCACCCTCGACGCGGTGACCCGCCGGGCCATCAGCGTGACGCGCAAGCCGACCTTCACCCACAAGATCAAGTTCGTCCGCCGCTCGCCTTCCGACCTGGCCTGACGCACGCCTCAGCCGCGCAAGCCTCGCTCCGCCGGGCCGTAGGCCAGCCAGGCGAGGCCGAGCATGCAGCCCAGCACCAGGGCGCTGCTGGCGAGGTTTTCCACAATCAGTTCGATCGACAACATGTCCGGGCTCCCCAGAAGTTGATTCAGCATCTGGGGAGTCACGCTATGTCGTGTTTGTTTACATGTCCATGTGTCAACTTTTCGCACGTAAACAAATGGAGCGGGTGTGACGCGAACCGGGCGGAAAAGCGGGCGAATGAATTCGCCCCAACAGGCCCCGCACACGAACCGTAGGATGGCGTAGAGCGCAGCGAAACCCATCACCGGCCTTGCACCCTACCTACAAGCCCGCACGCTCCCTGTAGGGGCGACTTCAGTCGCCAAGCAGCCCGCAGGGCTGCCACCACGGTGTTCCCGGCGGCCTCGCATGGTGGATGAAAAGAGCGTCATCCACCCTACAAACCGGGAGCCCATCAAGACCGGGACCGCCGATCTACACCTTCGGCTGATGGCAGGTGACGCAGTGGATGCCGCCACCGCCCGCGGCGACCGCGTCGATGTTGATCTGCACCACCTTGCGCCCGGGGTAGAGCCGGGTGAGCAGGTCGCGGCAGAAGGCGTCGGCGCTGGCGTCGCCGAACTGCGGGGCGATCACCGCGCCGTTGACCGGGAAGTAGTTGATGTAGCCGGGAGCGAAGTCCGGGTTGTTGCGGGTGAAGCGGTTGTTGCGCAGGGTGCGGGGCGGCGGCAGCGTGTGCACCTGCAGCTTGCGGCCGTCAGCGTCGGTGGCCTTGTTGAGGATTTCCAGGTGCTTGCGGGTCACCGCGTAGTCGTAGGACTGCGGGTCGTTGTCGAGGTTGGCGACCACCACCCCGGGCTTGACGAAGCGCGCATAGAAGTCGACGTGGGCATCGGTGATGTCCTTGTTCTTGATGCCGGGCAACCAGATGATCTTGCGCAGGCCGAGGTTGCTCATCAGTTCGGCTTCCACCTGGGCCTTGCTCATGCCGGGGTTGCGGTTGCTGTTGATCCAGCAGCTCTCGGTCATGATGCCGGTGCCGGCGCCGTCCACCTCGATGCCACCGCCTTCACCGGTGAGCTGGCTGGCGATGTAGCTGGCGTCGGCGTCGTAGCTGACCTCCCCGGCCACCTCGCCATCCTTGCTGTGCTGCTGCTTGTTGCCCCAGCCGTTGAAGTTGAAGTCCACCAGGCCGAGGCCGCCCTGCCCGTCCACCACGAAGGTGCCGCCGATGTCGCGCATCCACACGTCGTCCAGGGGCATCTCGACGAAGCGGGTGTTGCGCGTGCCGCACTTCTGCTTGGCCAGGCTCAACTGGCCGGGGCGATGCAGCACCACCACCGGCTCGTAGGTGGCGATGGTGCGGGCGATCAGGCCGATGCATTCCTGCACGTCGGCGGTGAAGTCCTCCCAGATCGCCGCCTGGGCGCCGAAGCTGACGTAGCTGCAGGCGTGCACGCCGTTCTCGTCCGGCATGCGCCAGGCGCCGCCACGCAGGGCGGCCTGGGCCCGGGCGGGCGAGATGCCGAGCCCGAGGCTGGCGACCGCGCCGAGGCCAGCGACGGCGGTGAGGTGCTTGATGAAGTCACGACGCGAAGGCATGGCAGTTCTCCAGGGCGCAGGGGCGCCGGCGGTCATTTCAGTGGGTGGAGGTCTTGAACTTGGTCCAGGCACGCATGCGGGCTCGCATGTCGCGCTGGGGGATGTCGCGCCCGGGGATCAGCCGTGCATAGGCGGCATCGTCGACGTAGATGTCCGGATTGCCGCGCATGTCGGCGTCCACCATCGGCCGCGCCTTGGCGCTGGAGGTGGGGTAGCCGGTGAAGTTGCTGATGGCGGCCATGTTTTCCGGGCGCATCACGAAGTTGATGAAGGCATAGGCGTATTCCGGGTTCCGCGCATCGACGGGGATGGCCATGGTGTCCATCCACACCGTGGTGCCCTCGCGGGGGATGCGGTACTGGAAGTCCACCGGCTTGCCCGCTGCTGCCGCCGCGCGTTGCGACTGGGTGACGTCGCCGCTGTAACCCAGGGACAGGCAGAGGTTGCCGTTGACCAGGTCGGTGACCGGCTGCGACTGGAACTTGCGGATGTAGGGCTTGATCGCGCTGAGCAGCACGGTGGCCGCGGCCAGGTCCTCGGCCTTGGCGCTGCGCGGGTCGCGGCCCAGGTAGTTGAGCACCACCGCGAGCACCTCGTCGGGGGAGTCGATCACCGAGATGCCGCAGTCGGCGAAGCGCGCGGCCAGCTCCGGCTTGAACAGCAGGTCGAGGCTGTTCACCGGCGCGTCGGCCTGGCGCTGGGCGATCATCGCGGCGTTGTAGGTGATGCCGATGGTGCCCCAGGTGTAGGGCACCACGGCGTGGCGCGAGTAGGGATAGCGGGTCTGCAGGCGCTTGAGGCCGGGCTCGATGTCGTCCAGGCCGGTGAGCTTGCTCTCGTCGAGCTTCTGCAGGGCGCCGGCACGCATCAGCCGCTCGGCCACGGTGTCGCCGGGGAAGACCAGGTCATAGCCGCTGTTGCCGGCCATCAGCTTGGCTTCCAGGGTTTCGCTGCCATCCATCACGTCGTAGACGACCTGGATGCCGGTCTCGGCGGTGAAGCGGCTGAGGGTGTCTTCGGCGAAGTAATCCGCCCAGTTGTACAGGCGCAGGATTTTCTCCTCCGCCTGGGCGCTGCCGGCCAGGCAGGCCAGGGCGGCGGCGGTGACGAACAGCGATCGGAAGGCACGCATGCTCAGGCTCCTCGGGTGTTCTGCCAGGTGACATGGGTGCGCTGGCCATCGAGGCCGAGCATCGGGCCGTACATCTCCGGGCGGCGATCGCGGTAGATGCCCCAGGCCAGGCGCTCCTCGGCCATGGTGTCGAGGTCCAGCTCCTGCAGCAGCACCGTGGAGCCCTCGCGATCGGCCTCGGCCAGCAACTTGCCCTTGTGGTCGCAGATGAAGGAGGAGCCGTAGAAGCTCATCTGCAGCTCCGGGTCGGTGGTCGCCACCTCGCGGCCGACGCGGTTGGCCGCCACCACCGGGAGGATGTTGGCGGCGGCGTGCCCGCGCATGGTCATCTGCCAGTGGTCGCGGGAATCCAGGCCCTGGGCGCTGGGCTCGGAGCCGATGGCGGTGGGGAACAACAGCACCTCGGCACCCTGCAAGGCCAGGCAGCGCGCGGTCTCGGGGAACCACTGATCCCAGCATATACCCACGCCGAGGCGGCCGTGGGCGGTGTCCCAGACGCGGAAGCCGGTGTCGCCCGGGCTGAAGTATTCCTTCTCCTGGTAGCCGATGGCGTTGGGGATGTGGGTCTTGCGGTACACGCCCAGCAGGCGGCCATCGGCGTCGGCCATGGCCAGGGAGTTGAAGAAGGCGTTGCCGGCACGCTCGAACCAGCTCAGCGGCAACACCACGCCCAGTTCCCCGGCGAGGTCGGCGAAGCGCGCCAGCACCTGGCTCTGGGCGTATTCCTCGGCCAGCGCCAGGTGGCGGTGGTTCTGCTCGATGCAGAAATAGGGGGTGGCGAACAGCTCCTGCAGCAGGATCACCTGGGCACCCCGGGCGGCCGCCTCACGGACCAGGCGCTCGGCCTGGTCGAGGTTGCGTGCGAGGTTCCAGCTGCAGGCCATCTGGGTGGTGGCGACGGTCAGCTTGGCCATCTCACATCCCCTTCAGCAGCCAGGACGGCTGCTGCTGGGTGATGCAATGCACCCCGCCGCCGCCGTGGGCCAGCTGGTTGATGCGCACCGGCACCACCTCGCGGCCGGGGAAGGCCAGGCGCAGGGTGGAGGCGGCTTCGTCGTCGGCGTCGATGCCATAGGCCGGCATGATGATGGCGCCGTTGGCGATGTAGAAGTTGGTGTAGGAGGCGCAGAACACCTCCGCCTCGGTGTCCACCGCGTCGCTGGCCTCGAACAGCTCGAGCATCTCGAAATGGCGGCCACGGGCGTCGGTGGCCAGCTCCAGGGCACGGCGGTTCTCCCGCGCCACCTGGGCGTAGACCGAGGAGACGTCACGGGTGGCATCCACCAGCAGCGCGCCGGCGCGGGCGAAGGCGCAGACGCCGTCGACGTGGCCGTCGGTCATGTCGCCGGTCACGTGGTCCGGGTCGCCCGGCAGCCAGATGGTCTTCTTCACCCCCAGCAGGCGGGCGAAGATCTCCTCCACCTCGGCCTTGCTGATGCCCGCGTTGCGGTTGGCGTTGAGCAGCACCGACTCGGTGGTGATCAGGGTGCCGTCGCCGTCGACGTGGATGGCGCCGCCCTCGTTGCTCAGCGCGGTGCCGAAGCAGTCCAGCCCCAGGCCGTTGAGCACGCGACGGGCCAGGCCCTCGTCGAGGTCGTGTGCCGACTTGCCGCCCCAGGCATTGAAGCGCCAGCTGACGCCGGCCACGCCCAGTTGCGGGTGGCAGACGAAGCTGGGGCCGGAGTCACGGCACCAGCTGTCGTTGACCGCCAGCGGCAGCAGCTCGATGCCCGGGCCGCAGAGGGCGCGGGCACGCTCCACGGCGCTCGGGTCCACCACCATCTTCACCGGCTCGAAGCGGGCGATGGCGTTGGCGACGCGGGCGAAGTCCTCCTGCACCGCAGCCAGGGTCACGCCCCAGCCCGCTTCCCACAGCGGCTGGTTGTGCGGCCAGACCATCCAGGTGGCGGCGTGGTGGGACCATTCGGCGGGCATGACCCAGCCGCTCTGCTGCGCGTGTTGCTGCTGCATGACGATTGCCTTCAGTTAAGTTTTAGTTATCACTGAAAACCGCGATTGCGGTAATGGATGCCATGCTAGGCCTGTGAATTCGGCGCAACAAACGATAGATTTTCCACATTTATGATCAGACAGGCTTATCAGAGATGCTCAAGCACTGGCCCCCGCTGAACGCCCTGCGCGGCTTCGAAGCCGCCGCCCGCCTCGGCAGCTTCCACAAGGCCGCCGAGGAGCTGCACCTCACCCAATCGGCCATCAGCCAGCAGATCCGCAGCCTCGAAGGCTTCCTCGAACAGCCGCTGTTCCACCGCAATGGCCGCAGCGTCGCCCTCACCGATGCCGGGCACGACCTGCTCGGCACCACCCAGGCGCTGCTGCAGCAACTGGCCGTGGGCATCCGCCGGCTGGAGCAGTACCGCAAGCCCAACCAACTGGTGGTCAACACCAGCCCGGCCTTCGCCCGCCACTGGCTGGTGCCGCGCCTGGGCGGCTTCCGCCAGCAGCACCCGGAAGTGGACCTGTGGCTGTTCACCACCGACGAGCCGCCGGACATGGCCACCCAGACCATCGACATCGCCGTGCGCGACGACATCACCGCCCAGACCGAATGCAGCTTCCGCGTGCTCCACGCCGACCGCCTCTACCCCGCCTGCCACCCGTCCCTGCTGGCCACGCCGCCGGCGCAGCGCACCACCCTGCACGGCGAACGGGAAATGGACTGGAGCCACTGGGCGCTGGAAGCCGGCATCGACGTCGGCCAGCAGAGCAGCGGCCTCAACTTCTCCGACCCCGGCCTGCTGCTGGACGCCGCCTGCGACGGCCTCGGCATCGCCCTGGTCAGCCAGCTGCTGGCGCAGAAGGCCCGCGCCGAGAACCGCCTGCAACCGCTGGTGGAACAGACCATCCGCGGCCCCAAGTGGGCCTGGCTGATCCACCGCGACAGCGAGCTCAGCCCGCTGACGCGCAGCTTCAGCGCGTGGTTGCTGGAGCAACTGGAGGCAAGCGAGAGTTCGACCGTCTAACCCACCGCCAGTCGGACGGAAACATTTTCTTGCATCTGCAGTTGCGGGTTTTACCCCTCTCGTCCGTCCTGAATGTAACGCCCCCTCGACTTCGAGATGTCGTTCCTTTGGTTTTCACCCGCCAGCTCACTGGGGCCGGCGGGTGCTTTTCCATTGGTCGGGCGTAACCGAACCCGTGACCGGCCGAGGCCGGTGGCCCTGATTCCGCTACCAAGATCGTTGCCCATGTCGAAGAAGTCCCGTTCGAAAATCTGGTTCCTGGTCCACAGCTGGCTGGCATTGCCCATCTGGTTCTTCGTGTTCCTGGTGTGCATCACCGGCACCCTGGCAGTGCTCAGCGAGGAGATCATCTGGCTCGCCAACCCCGACGTGCGCGCCACCGCGCCCTCGGACGACGCCGAGCTGATGAGCTTCGACCAGATACTCGCCGCCATCGAGAAGCAGGACCCCACCGCCGATGTGGAGTGGCTGGCCAAGCCCGAGGAAAGCCACTTCGCCCTGACCGCCTCGGTGACCTACCCCGACACGCGCTCCGCGACCCTGTACGTGAACCCCTACACCGGACAGATCCAGGGCAGCAGCCCGCTGTTCGACTTCCGTCAGTTCACCCGTGCCCTGCACGGCTGGTGGCTGGTGCCCTTCACCAACGGCTACAGCTGGGGCTGGTACCTGGTGTCGCTGCTGGGCCTGCCGATGCTGGCCTCCCTGATCACCGGGCTGGTGGTGTACAAGCGCTTCTGGCGCGGCTTCCTGCGGCCGACCCTGCGCATCCGCCAGGGCGCGCGCATCTTCTGGGGCGACTTCCACCGCCTCTCGGGCATCTGGTCGATCTGGTTCATCGCGGTGATCTCCATCACCGGCATCTGGTTCCTGATCCGCGCCATCCTCGCCGACGCGCACATTTCCATCTCCAGCGAGGGCCTGCCGACCCTGATCCCGCGTGACCAGATCCCCCTGGTGCAACCCGGCCAGCCGGTGCCGCGCGTGACCATGGACCAGGCGGTCGCCACCGCCACCGAGACCATTCCCGGCTTCGACGTGAGCTTCGTGATGTTCGCCCCCGACGCCTACACGCCGATGGAAGTGGGCGGCCGTGGCTGGTACCCGCTGATGTTCCAGACCGCCGAGCTCAACCCCTACACGGGCGAGCTGGTGGGGTCGCGCCTGCTCGCCGACCGCACGCCCCTGGAGTTCGTCACCGAGTCCATGCGCCCGCTGCACACCGGTGACTTCGGTGGCATCTGGGTGAAGATGATCTGGTTCTTCTTCGGCCTGCTGCTGAGCATGATGGTGCTCAGCGGCCTGCTCATCTGGAGCAAGCGCACGGTGATCGCCACCGCCAAGGCGCTCAAGCGCAAGCCCCGCCCGACACCCGCCGCCACCGCCGTGGAGGCGACCGAATGAGCAACGCAGCCCTGATTCCCGAATCCCGCTTCAAACGCCTGTGGCTCAAGTGGCGCTTCCACCTCAGCGCGCTGCTGGTGCTGATCCCGCTGGGCTTCATGCCCGCCTACTTCCATGACGTCAGCCTCGACCGCGGCCTGCAGGGCCTGGGCGAACGGGTGATCGGCGAATACCCGGTCGGCCCCTGGACCGCACGCATCGCCGAATGGGAGCTGCACGAGCCGCAACGGGACGGCAAGGCCGGCTACATGAAGGAAATCACCCTGGCCTTCTGCGCCGAGTGCATCGGCCAGGTGAAGGCCGCCTACCTGCGCATCGGCAAGCCACGCAGCCTGCGCGCCGCCGGCTCGCTGCTGTCCGGCAGCCCCTACCGGCTGTTCGCCGAAGTGCGCATCCCGCCGGGCACCACCGTCGACGACGCCCTGTGGCTGACCGTGGAAGGCTGGGACGGCAGCGTGCACCAGGCGTCCATCCCCCTGAAGGAAGTCTCGCCGTCGATGATCGAATGGCTGGCCCGCAACGGAGACAAGCTGTGAAGCCCCTTTACCCCACCCTGCTGGCGAGCGCCCTGCTGCTCGCCGCCCCCGCCGCCTTCGCCCACAACGCCTTCGTCGAGTGCGAAGCCATCGCCGAAGGGCAGATCCGCTGCACCGGCGGCCTCTCCAACGGCAGCGCCGCCCCGGACGTGACCCTGGACGTGATCGGTTACGACGAAAATGTACTGGTCGCCGGCAAGCTCGGCGCGGATTCGCGCTTCACCTTCCCCCGCCCGGATGGCGAGTTCTACGTGCTGCTCGACCTCGGCGCCGGCCACACGGCCGAATTGGACTACAAGCAGATCAAGGGGCTCTGAGCGCGCACCATCGGCAATCGGCGGGCTGAAGCGGAGCGCCGCCCGGCCCACCCTACGCAAGAGACCCGCTCTGTGCGCGTCGGCGGTACCGCTGGTGGATGAAAAAAGCGTCATCCACCCACCGACCAACTCCGCGCGCGCCAACCGTGGACGACGCTCCACCCGTCCACCAAGCGAACTCACCGGCTGCAACGCTGGTGGAAGTAAAAAGCGACCTCCACCCGCACAGCGTCACGCCGTAGCCCGGGCTTCAGCCCGGGGCCTGGTCGGCTGCGATCAATACTCCCAGCGCAGCGAAGCGGTCAGGCTGCGCGGTTCGCCGTAGAGGTCGCTGTAGATGCTGGTGCTGGCGTAGTACTCCTTGTCGAACAGGTTGTTGACGTTGAGCGTGCCGGTGAAGTGCTCGTCGAAGCGGTAGCGCGCCAGCACGTCCACCAGGGCGTAGCTGCCTTGGGTGGCCAAGGCCTTCAGGTCCCTGTTCTCGTAGCTGGTCGCGCTTTCCCAACGCACGCCACCGCCGAGGGTGAGACGGTTCAGGTCCCCCGTCAGGTCGTAGGTGGTGAAGAGCTTGACGTTGTTCCGTGGGAAACCGACGTTCACATCGACGCCTTGCGGGTAGTAGGTGTTCACGTGGCTGTAGGCCGCCTGCACTTGCCAGCCCGGCATGAGTTCACCGGCGACCTCGAGCTCCAGGCCTTTGATCTTGATCTTCGCGGGCGCCACCATCTCGTTGTCGAAGGCGTCGTACAGCCCGGTGCCGACCGCGTAGTTGCTAAGCTTGGACTCGAACAGCGCAGCGGTGAGGTTGAGCCGGCCGTCGTAGTACTCGCCCTTCGCCCCCACTTCGTAGCTGTCGCCTTCGGTGGGGTCCATGAATTTCCCTTCGACGGTCCTGCTCGACTGCGGTTTGTAGATGCTGGTGTAGCTGGCGTAGACCGAGTGGTTGTCATCCAGGTCGTAGACGATGCCGGCGTATGGCGTGAGCTCGCCGTTCTCGCGCTTCTTCAGGGAGGTCGGGTCGTAGCCGTAATACGCGGACGTCTGGTCGACCTTGAAGTAGCTCAGGCGGCTGCCGAGGATCAGCGACAGGTCATCGGTGAGCTTGAAGCGGGCCGTGCTATAGGCCGCGTACTGGCGCTGGCTGTACTCCAGGTCGCCAATGCGGTTGAACGGCGGCTTGGAGATGTCGCCGCCCCATTCGAAGACGTTGGGAATGCTCGGATCCCAACCGCTGCCGCTGCGATCCACCCACAGCGGGTAGGCACCGGTGTTGCTGCGGTAGCGCATGGCGCTGGCGCCCACCACCAGCTCGTGCTCGCGGCCGAACAGGTTGAAGGGGCCGGAGGCATAGGCATCCACCGAGTTCTGCTCGGGCTTGCTCGGCCACTTGGCGAAATACAGGCTGGTGCCGGCACCGGTCTGCGGGTCGGGGTAACCGTAACTACTGAACCAGCCGTACTCGACGTCGTTGTCGTCACGCACGTTGGTGACGGCGACCTTGGCCATCCAGTCGTTGTCGAAGCGGTGCTCGTAGGTGCCGAAGATCGAGGTGCGCTGGCGATCCGCGTAGCTCCAGTCGGCAGCCGAGTTGAAGGAGCGCTTGAAGTCGGTGCGCTGGCCATTGCTGTAGAAGGCCGGGAAGCCGAAATAGCCGCAGGCATCGCAGTTGCGCACCTGGTAGTCGATGCCGAAGCTGACGGTGTCGCGCTCGCTCAGGTCCGCCTCGATCACGCCATAGGCCACCTGGCGCTCGGTGCTGAGGCGGTCGGTGAAGGAGTTGGCGGTCTGGTAGGCGCCCACCAGGCGGCCGCGCAGGGTGCCTTGCTCGTTCATGGGGCCGGAGACATCCACCTCGGTGCGGTAGTTGTCCCAGGAGCCGGCGCTGCCCTGGACGGACGCGGTGAACTCGCGGGTCGGGCGCTTGCGCACCATGTTGATGGTGGCGGAAGGCTGGCCGATGCCACTGAGCAGGCCGGTGGCGCCGCGCACGATCTCGACCCGGTCATACACCGCCATGTCGTTGGACTGGCTACTCATGGAGGGTTCGAAAACGGTGGGGATGCCGTCGACCTGGAAGTTCTCGATCTTCATGCCGCGGGAAAAGATGCCCACTTCCTCGTCCGAGGAGTTGCTCTTCTTCTTGTAGAGCACGCCGGGGGCCTGGGTCAGCACGTCTTCCAGGCTGACCATTTCCTGGTCGCGGATGCGCTGGCTAGTGATCACGCTGACCGATTGCGGCGTCTCGCGGATGGACAGCGGCAACTTGGTGGCGGTACGGGTCGAACCCGTGGTGTAGGAACCGGTGCCCTCGGTGGTATCGCCCAGCAGCGAGCTGGTGATGGTCGTTGCGCCCAGCTCCAGCCCCTCACCCTTTGCCATGGGCACCAGCGACAGCGTGCCGCCGCCCGTCACGATCAGCGCCAGCCCGCTACCTGCCAGCGCCTGCTGCATCGCCTGCTCGGCCGAGAACTGGCCGCGCACCGCCGGTGCCCGCTTGCCGTGTACCAGCGACGGGTCGGCGGAGAGGGTGCGGCCGCTCTCGCGGGAGATGCGTGCCAGGGTTTCGCCCAGCGGGCCGGCGGGGATGTCATAGCTGCGCACGGCAGCCTGGCTGGTGCTGGACTCGGCCAGGGCCACGAGCGGCTGGCCGGCGCTGGCGAGAGCGATTGCCAGGGCCAGCAGGCCAGGGCGCAGAAGGGGGGACGACATGAAGGGCTCCTTGTTCTGTGTGTCGGGTTTGCCCTATCCATGTCCAACGAGGCGAATAAACCCCTCATCGTTTTTGCGAATTTTTTGCATTTGTTCGACGGTCGCGCTTTCGAGCCCGTCTTTGCCGCCCTTTGGTAGATGAAAAAAGCGACCTCCACCCCGACCAACCCCGCGCACCAGCCGTAGGGTGGACGACGCTTCACCCGTCCACCATTTCGTGCTCGCAGGCAACACCGCTGGTGGATGAAAAGAGCGTCATCCACCCTACGCACGGAGCCACTCCATGCGCGATCAGGCGCGATCGACCAGGGTCAGCCAGGGGCCGTAGCGGCGCACGCGCACTGGCATGGTTTCGGCCAGGGATTGCAGGGCAGCGCCGCTGTCGTCCAGGGGGAACACGCCGAACACCCGCACCTGCGCGGCTTCCGGGCTGATGCGCAGCAGGCCGCGATGGTAGGGGCGCAGGGCCTCGACCAGATGGCCCAGGGGCTCGTCATTGACCTCCACGCGCCCATCCACCCAGGCCGCGCGGGTCAGCAGGCTGGCAGGGGCCGGCTGGATGCCCGAGTCGCCGAACCAGGCCGCCTGGCCTTCGCCCAGCTCGCCGTGCTGCCCGCCATGGCAGTCGATGCGCACGCGGTGTTCCTGCACGCAGACCAGGCTGCGCGCTTCCTCCTGGCGCACCAGGAAGCGCGTGCCCAGCGCGCGGACTTCGCCCTGGTCGGTGGCGATGATGAAGGGCCGAGCAGCATCGGCCGCCACGCTGGCCAACAGCTCGCCCTCGCGCAGGCGCACCAGGCGGCGCGTGCCGCCGAAACGGATATCCACCGAGCTGCGGGCGTTGAGCACCAGGCGGCTGCCGTCCTCCAGCTGCAGCGTGCGGCGCTCGCCGGTGGCGGTGTGCACATCGGCAGTGAGGCCCGCCAAGGGGGTCACGCGGTTGACCAGCGCACCGCTGCCGGCGCCCAGCACCAGCAGGGCCAGGCCGCCGCGCAGCAGCTTGCGCCGCTGCGGCGAATCGGGGGCGGAGAGTGCCCGGCTGGCGGCACGCAGTTGCCCGGGGCTACGCCCTTCGGCGCCCTGCAGGTCGGCCAGGGGTTGTTGCAGCAGGCCGCTGACCCGTTGCCAGGCCACCAGGTGGGCCGGGTCGTCGGCCAGCCAGCGCTTGAAGTCCTGGCGGTCGTGGTTGGTCACCCGGCCCGGGTCCAGGCGCAGCATCCAGTCGATGGCGGTGCGGGTGTGCAGGTCGAGTTCGGCGTGGCTCATGGCAGCTCCGGGTTCGCGCTCAGGCAGTGCACGAAGGCACGGCGCAGGTCGCGCTCGACGGTGGCCAGGGAAACCCCCAGGTGATCGGCGATGGCCTGCTGCGGCATGCCGTCGAGGCGGTTGAGCAGGAAGGCGCGGCGCACCCGTTGCGGCAGGCCGTCGAGCAGCCGGTCGATGGCGTCGATGGCTTCGCTGACCAGGGCGATGTCCTCTTCGGAAGGCGCGAACTGCTCGGGCAGTTCGGTCAGCGCCTGCAGATAGGCCTGCTCCACCTTGCGACGACGCCAGAAGCTGCACAGCAGGCGTCGGGCCAGGGTATTGAGGAAGGCGCGCGGCTCTTCCAGCTGCCCCAGCTGGCGCGAGGTCAGGGCGCGCATGAAGGTGTCCTGGGTCAGGTCGGCGGCATCCTGCGGGCAGCGCAACTGGCGATAGAGCCAGGCGCGCAACCAGCGATGGTTCTCGTGATAGAGCGTCGCCAGGGAAGCATTGAGATCAGGAGAGGTGGCCACGTGGGGTAGACCCAGGAGTCAAATAAGAATAAGTCGCATTATTGTTGATTCCCGTTCCCGCTGGCAATGCCCGCGTTCATGCTCTCGCCATCTTTCGAGTGATGAGAATCAGGTCACCTGACAGGTATCGAGCGGCGTGATTTCATAGGCGCCCGCCCTTTCCGGGCGGCGCCCATCGACTCTCCAAGGGACTGGAAACCGCCATGCCACTGCTCGCCCTGCTCGTCATCGCCTGCCAGGTCACCTGCGGCCTTCACGTCGTCCGCAGCGGGCAGGAACGCTATTGGCTGTACCTGATCATCGCGCTGCCGGGCCTCGGCTGCCTGATCTACTTCCTCGGCATCATGCTCCCCGACCTGCTCGGCAGCCGCACCGGCCGGCGCACCGTCAACCGCCTGCACGACACCCTCGACCCCGAGCGCCACCTGCGCGCCCTGCGTGACGAGCTGGACCTGCGCGACACCCGCGAAACCCGTGTGCAACTGGCCGAAGAGCTGCTGCGCCTGGGCCGGGCCGACGAAGCCGCCAGCCACTACCAGGCCGCCCTGCGCGGCATCCACGCGCAAGCGCCGGACATCCTCCTCGGCCTCGCCCAGGCGCAGTTCGCCAAGGGCGATGCGCAAGGCTGCCGCGACACCCTCGACCGGCTGATCCAGCACAACCCCGACTACCGCTCCGCCGACGGCCACCTGCTCTACGCCCGCGCCCTGGAAAGCCTCGGCGACACCACGAAAGCGGAAGAGGAATACCGCGCCCTCTCGGGCTACTACACCGGCCCCGAAGCCAACTACCGCTACGCCCTGATGCTCCGCCAGCTGGGCCGCCAGCGCGAAGCCCGCGAGTTGCTGGAGCAGATCCAGCACTACGCCCGCCGCTCCCCCAAGCACTACCGCAACCTGCACGGCGAATGGATCAGCCTCAGCCGCGACGCCCTGCGCGAGATGCAGCCCTGAGGCCTCGCCGCCCCTGACTGCTCCGCCCAGGGCGGAGGCGACTGCACCTGTTCAACGCCCGCCCGGGCAGATAGCGTTGCAGCAGTCGCCTCACTGCCCTGGGGAACTCATGGATTCGGAGTCGCTGCACATCCTGCTGGTGGTCACGGCCGCCGTCGGGGCCCACCTCGCCGTGCGCTGGTACCTCATCCACGGGCTCGCGCCCGACGACAAGGACGACTGGCTGGCCTGAGGCGCTTCGTCTGCACCGCCTTTTCGCCCGGCAACTGGCGCTGTTATCCGGCGCCACGCCACTCCCATAGTGACGCTCCCTCGACTCGTCATTCGGAAAGCGTCGCCATGCTGCGCGGGATGTTCCTGCTGTTGTCGTTCCTGCTCCTGGGCTCGGCCCTCAACCACTTCCTCGTCCCGCTGCTGCCGGGGCCGGTGCTCGGCCTGCTCCTGCTGCTGGCCTTCCTCGTGCTGCGCGGCGGGGTGCCGGCGACGCTGGGGGATGCCAGCGGCCAGCTGCTGAAATACCTGCCCCTGCTGCTGGTGCCGCCGGCGGTGGGGATCATGCTGCACGTGGAAACCATCGGCCGGGACTTCTGGGCCATCGCCGCCGCGCTGCTGGGCTCCCTGCTGGTGGGCATCCCGCTCACCGGCTGGCTGATGCAGGCGCTGATCCGCCGCAGCCGCCCGGAGCACCACCCATGAGCGCCCCGCTGCTGCCTGGCGTCAGCGACCACCCGCTGTTCCACCTCGCCCTGACCCTGGGCGCCTACCAGCTGGCGCTGCTGCTGTTCGAAAAGACCCGCTCGGTGCTGGCGCAACCGGTGCTGGTGGGCACCCTGCTGGTGGTCGCCGCCCTGCTCGCCTGCGGCATCGACTACGCCACCTACCGCAGCGCCTCGAGCATGCTCTGGCTGCTGCTGGGCCCGGCCACCGTGGCCCTGGCGGTGCCGCTATACCTGAACCTGCCGCGCATCCGCCAGCTGTTCTGGCCGGTGCTCATCGCCCTGGCCGTGGGCGGCACGGTGACCCTGGCGCTCACCCTGCTGCTGGCCCACCTGCTGGGCGCCGGCCACGCCATGCTGATGACCCTGGCGCCGAAATCGGTGACCTCGCCCATCGCCATCCTGGTCGCCGAGCAACTGGGCGGCAGCGCCTCGCTGGCGGCGGTGTTCGTGATGATCACCGGCGTGCTCGGCGCCGCCCTCGGCCCGGCCCTGCTGCGCATGGCACGGGTCACCCACCCCGCCGCGCGCGGCCTCGCCCTGGGCCTCACCGCCCACGCCGTCGGCACCGCCCAGGCGCTGCAGGAAAACAGCGAGACAGGCGCCTTCGCCGCCCTGGCCATGAGCCTGGCGGGCGTGGCGACGGCGGTGCTGTTGCCGGTGTTGTTGGGGTGAGGTGCCGGGCTGCACAGGCCAGGATCAATAGGCGCAGAAATCCGCGTTCGTAGAACGTGGATCTACTTTTGGTCCATGGGAAGGGGAGCACAACCAGGCCTCGGAGCATGCAGCCGCGGCTCACTCCACACGTAGGGTGTGCTGCGCGCACCTCTGCTTCACCGGCGGCACCGAGCTGATGTGCGCACCAACCCAGCCGGTACGTAGCGGCTTTCGTAGGATGGGTCGGGCGGCGTTCCGCGAGCGGAGCGAAACCCATGCGGAGGAGGTGGCAGAAGTCCATAGATGCCCAGAAACCACTGTGCTTGAGCGCTTGCTTTAAAACCACAACAGCTAACGCAGACAGAGCCGCTTGCAAAGCCTGTATCGATGACGTGTGATCGTTCGCTTCATCGACAACGACGTCGAACTGCTCGATTACCTGGACTACCACTGAGGAGGCCGACATGACCCAGCACAACCCTCCCCACCCGGGCGAAATCCTCCTCGAGGACGTGCTGCCCACGCTGGGCATCAGCATCGCGGAGATGGCCCGGCGCCTCAGCATCGCCCGCGAAACCCTGTCGCGGATCATGCACGGCCACGCGCCGATCAGCCCGGACCTGGCGGTACGGCTCGAACGCGCCGGCATCAGCACCGCGCGCATGTGGCTGGCCATGCAGGGCAGCTACGACCTCTGGCAGGCCGAACAACGCGAGCAGCCACCCATCGAGCGCTTCGCCGAAATCGCCTGAGCACGACAAGGCCGGCAGGGTTGAACCCCGCCGGCCTGGATCATTGGACGTGAAGAGCGACGCGCCGGATCAGTTCGGCGTGGCGATCATCTGCTGCTTGCGCGCCGAGTCCTTCTGCTGGCGGTAGGCCTTGGCGGCAACCGGGATGGGGCCGCTCTTGCCGGTTTCCACCCAGCGGCGCATGCGCGTGGCGTCGGCGAAGTGGGTGTACTTGCCGAAGGCGTCGAGCAGCACCATGGCCACCTGCTGGTTGCCCATGCGGGTGCGCATCACCAGGCAGTGGCCGGCCTCGTCGGTGAAGCCGGTCTTGGTCAGCTCGATGTTCCAGTCAGCCTTGCGGGTGAGGTGGTTGGTGTTGCTGAAGCCCAGGCTGTAGCGCGGCTTGACGAAGGTGATGGTCTTTTCCTTGGTGGTGCTGAGCTCGCTGAGCAGCGGGTACTTGTTGCTCGCCACCAGCAGCTGCACCAGGTCATGGGCGGTGGAGACGTTGTTCAGCGACAGGCCGGTGGGCTCGACGAAGCGGGTGTGCTTCATGCCCAGGGCACGGGCCTTGGCGTTCATCGCGGCGATGAAGGCCGGGTAGCCGCCCGGGTAGTGGTGGGCCAGGGTCGCGGCGGCGCGGTTCTCGGACGACATCAACGCCATCAGCAGCATGTCGTGGCGGGTGGCCTGGCTGCCCAGGCGCACGCGCGAGTACACGCCCTTCATTTCCTTGGTCTGGCTGATGTCGATGGCGATGACTTCGCTCATCGACTGCTTGGCTTCGAGCACCACCAGGGCGGTCATCAGCTTGGTGACCGAGGCGATGGGCACCACCAGGTCGGGGTTGTTGGAATAGATGATCTTGTTGGTCTTCAGGTCCAGCAGCATGGCGCTGCCGGAGGCGAGTTGCAGTTGCGCCGGGTCGCGCAGGGGCGCGGGGGTCTGGGCGTTGGCAGGGCTGGCCAGCGCAAGGCTGGTGCAGAGGAACAGGGCCTTGAAGAGCGAGGTTCGGATTTTCACGTGACGGGCTACCAGATGCAGATTGGGATGAAGATCGCCGTTGCGAACTGGTCGACATTATAGAGAACAAAAAGCCCGTGGATTCAGCCCCCGTCGGTCGCCGGCAGGCTTTTTTTCGCAGCACGTTCGCAGCGGGAGGGCCAAGCGAAGCGGGAGATCGGCGCAGAGGTGCCTTCGGGAAAAACCGATCGCGAATGAATTCGCGCCCACAGGAGAGGCGGCAATCCACAGGCAGGGACATGACCGCTGCGTAGGGTGGATGGCGCTTTATTCATCCACCAGGCGGAGTCGAATGCGGCGCGGGGTTATACCGGTGACTCCGCATTGATGGGTTTCGCGGAGCTCGCGGAACGCCGCCCGCCCCATCCTACGGAACTCGCGCCGGGCGGCACGATCACTCGCGGCGGTAATACTGCGTGGTGCCCTGCCCCGGTACCCGCTCGATGATCAGGCCGTTGGGGTATTCGGTGGTCTGGCGGATGCCGCCGCGCTGCTGGATGTCCTGGCTGCTGTAGCCGGAGCTGCTGCGGGTGGAGTTGATGTCGCTGGGCACGCGCTGCCCACCGTAGACGTCGTAGCGCTGGCTGCTTTCGTAGGTGTCGACGCTGCCGCTGGCGCCGGGGCTGACATAGGTCTTGGGGATGACGCGAATGGTCTGCTGCCCGTTCGGTTCGGCGGCCAGGGCGGGAATCGCGCCGCTCGCCACCAGGGCCAGCAGCGCACAACGGAAGAGCTTCATGGCCGTACCTCGCTGAGGGTTGTGTGCCGATGATACGTCCGTTGGGCAACCGCCCCATGGCCGGGTTCGGGGCATGGGGCGGGTTTCTGATCAGTGGTGGGAAAAGGGCGTTGGTCGGAGCACAGCCCTTCCCGGGCTGAAGCCCGGGCTACGCCACTGGAGTAATTAAATGCTTATCCACTCGCGCGGTCGCTGCAACCGTGCGCGGCGATGAACATGGCGACGGCCGACCGGCAGTAGGATTCGATTTCGTTTTCGTCCTCTGCTCTCGCCTGATCGAAGCGGGCGATCATCAGTAGATCGGACCCTTTGAAGAGCGCAGCAAACAAGCGGGCGGCTTGGAGGGGATCGGGCACGTTGAGAAGCGCCTTCGCGTGAAGTTGGCGCAACAGGGCCTCGATGTCGGTGATGACATGCTTGGCGCCGGCTTCGTAGTGGCGCTTGCTCAGGGCGTTTTGACTCGTTTTATCGGCCATGACCATGGCTTCAATACTGCTGACGTCTGGTCTCAACAGCGTGCGCAGCAGTGATGTTCCCACCGCCATAAGTTGGTTTTCGACCGAACTTTCGGCACCTTCAAGCAGGGCCTGTGGTGCAAACGACTGCTGGCAGCCGGCCGCGATGGCTGCGCTGAACAGCGCCTCCTTGTTCTCGAAGCGCCTATAGATGCTGAGCTTGGATATCTTCGCCCGCTGGGCGACCTTGTCCAACGTCGTCGCTTGAAAACCCAATTCCACAAAAAGTTCGCTCGCGGCGTCGAGTATCGTTTGGGCAAGCGCCTCGTTGGTGGGCCGGCCGCGCCGGACCGGTATGGTTTCGGTCATGATATTAGTACTTTACAGTATCTTAATTACAGATATACGATACCATTCAGTTTCTTAAATTTGCAATCCAAAGGCTAGGTTACAACCTGCCCTCCAGCGGAACCCATCACCATGAATGACGTCATCATCATCGGCGGAAGTTTTGCCGGTCTCGCCGCAGCTCTGCAGCTCGGCCGTGCCCGTCGCAAGGTCATTGTTCTCGATACCAGCCGGCCGCGTAACCGCTTTGCCGGCCATTCGCATGGTCTGCTCGGTCACGATCACACGCCGCCGCTGGACATCCTGGCCGCGGCGCGGCAGCAGTTGACGCGCTATCCAACGGTCAGGCTGGTCAATGCCCGGGCGGAGGAAATTTCTGGCGCAATCGACGATTTCTGCGTTGTCACTGACGATCACGAAAGCCTAATGGCCCGCCGCGTTATCCTGAGCTATGGCGTCGCCGACCAAATGCCTGATATTCCGGGCTTTGCCGAGAGTTGGGGCACGTCCATCGTCCCCTGCCCCTATTGCGACGGCTTTGAAGCCGCAGGCCAGCATTGGGGCCTCGTGTGGTCCGGCCCGCAATCGCACAACCAGGTCAGGCTGTTCCTCGATTGGACCGACAGGTTGACTGTCTTTGCCGATGGTCACGACATTGCGCCTGATATCCAGGCCGATCTGGCGCACCGCAACATACCTGTCGTCGACGGGCGTATCGTCGAGATCGCCCATCACCAGGGGGATATCGCTACCGTCAATCTCGACACTGGCTCCACTGTCGCGGTCGACATCCTGTTTGCTCATCCGCGCAACAAGCCGTCCGCAAACCTGCATGAATCGCTGGGCCTTGCTACGATGGATACGCCTACCGGCGTCGTGCTCAAGGTCGACGAGCGCCGCCAAACCAGCACGCCCGGCATCTACGCCGCCGGCGATCTCACCACGCCCATATTGCCCTCGGTCACCCAGGCCTCTTCGCAGGGCGCGATGGCGGGTATTTTCGCCCAGCAGTCGATGCTGGCTTGAGCGCATAGAGAGGAGATGAACATGGCCGTCGAACCGGACAGCGCGGGGGTGCGCTTCCCTCCGCCCTTCATCTATCTGGGAGCACTGCTGTTAGGGCTGGCGGCGGAGCAGTTCGTTGCCCTGCGCTCTTTCGGCATCAACCAGTGGTTGCTGGTCGCGACGGGCGCGCTGCTGTTCGCTGTCGGCGCGGCGACGATGCTTGCGGCGGCGGGGCTGTTCCGGCGCCTGGGCACCCACATTCCGCCGTCGCGACCAACGATCCTCATCGCAACGACCGGCCCTTATCGGTGGACCCGCAATCCCATGTATCTTGGCATGGCGCTTGTCTATGCCGGCATTGCGGTCGGCCTCGACGGAGCGATCGCCTTGGCTTTGCTTCCGTTGGTGCTGATCGTGATCCAGAGGCAAGTGATCGCTCGCGAGGAGCGCTATCTTGAAGCGAAGTTCGGTGACGACTACCGCCGCTACAAGGCCGAGGTTCGCCGCTGGCTCTGATTATTCCTGCGGGATTTTCTCTGATAACCAACACCGGCTTTCTTACCACGGCTACTGAATGGATCCTGATTTCGTAGATAACCAAGGGCCGCTTTTGGCCGATAGCTGCCAGTCACAAGCAGCAGAGTCATTAGATAGCCGTTAGTTTTTACCCCCGCAATCCATCCGGCGAACTACTGCCACACCCTTGCCCTCCCATTCCCTCCTCCCTATCCTCCCCCAGCCACGGTAAATCCCGTGGCCGGGTTTGACAGCCCGATGACAAGGCGCGGTGCGCCACAAGGTGCATGCGAAAAACAGCGAATGTTTTTTGCAGGTACGAGCACGCATGCAGTTTTCAACTGCACTGCTTTATGGCGGATCGCGCGGGGAGACCCTCGTGGTCTGCCGGTTTCTTGTCCCGGTCTGTCAACCCCGTGCGATTCGCCACCCTTCGAATGACAGCGAAGGATGGCGAGGTGGTCCACCTGACAAGGAACCAATGCCATGAAAAACGCATTCACCCCCCTCGTTTTCTATCACCACCAAAAACGCCTGCGCGCCGTGATGGTCGACAACCAGCCCTGGTTCGTTGCCCATGACTTCGCGCAGTTGATCGGCCTGGCCGATGCCCTCCCCTTGCTCCCTTCCTTGCAGCCCCACGAGCAGCACACCCTCTCCCTCCGCTACACCGACGACTTCCATGAAGAGGTGGTGGTGATCAGCGATATCGGCGCCTACCGGGCACTGTTCCAGTTCGGCACGTCCAAGCACGGCGATGTGGGCCGCTGGGTGAACGAAGTGCTGGTGCCGACGCTGTATGACTATCACCGCACGCCCGATGCAGCCCCGACGCGTGAAACGCTGACCTACGAGGGCCGGCAGCTGGGTGTGGTGCGCTGGCAGGGAGAGCTGTGGGTGGCCTGGCGGGACTTGCCGCTGTTCATGGCCAGCGGCAAGGAGGTGTCGGCATGAGCACGGATATGCAGCAGCAACGCCTGCACGACCTGCTGGAGCGCCTGGATTCACGGTTGAACGCGGTGCACATGATCGCGGCGATCATCCAGGACAACGCGGGCCGGCGCGAAGGTACTCCCGGCCCCTTTCTCAACGAAGTCCGCGAGGGTGCGCTGATGGATGTGATGGTGGATCTGTGCCACAGCAACCAGCAGGACTTCTGGCAGCTGATGAAGATGGGCGCGCTGCCTCTCTGGACCAACTGACCCAAGCCCGGCCCCTCTTGGAACAGGGAGGGGCTTTTGGGGCAACGGCGTTGCCCTTGGGCGATTGAAATGGCTCTGTCGGCGTTAGCTGTTGTGGTTTTAATGCAAGCCCTCAAGCCCGGCCCTTTCCGGGCGCCCAAGGGTTCGTGCCACCTCCACCGCATGGGTTTCGCTTCGCTCTACACCATCCTACGAAAGCCCGTGCGCACCACGTGGCGATGCGCTGGACGAAGAAAGTTGGAGCAGCCGCCAACGCCCCTCCAGGAGGCCGAACGCAGTCGTTGCGCAGGGGG